>DAOULT010000187.1:0-15111 GCA_034417895.1 Anaerolineae bacterium
CGGCCATCACTTCACTATCAGGCTCCGGTATGTTGCGCCACGCTACCTCCATGGAGCCCTCCTTCATTCTTCGGATACTCTCTATTTTACCACCTTTTCCCGTTCCCTAAAATCCTGGACGCACCCCATGGCACGCAAGACCCTTGGGGTTTTCAAAACCCCAAGGGTCTGCATCCAGGTTTTGCTTTTTATAGCTCTCTCGTTTATAATGGGCAAAAAGTTGATGGAAACGTCAGAGAGGACCGCCTGTGAGTAGTTTTGAGACCGTCGAAATCTCGCAAAGTTTGAGCGCCACCCCCTCTCAAAAGATTTGCCGGGGAGATTTGATCGAGTGAGTGATCTCAACCTGGATGAACTGGCAGAACGCTGTGCAGAAGAAACGGAAAAGTATCTACGTGACCAGCCCTTTGATGAGCGGTATTGCTTCGAGCTTTTTCGCCAGGCTCTGGTGAATAGGGAGCAGATGGCCTGGGAAAAGCTATACGCTCAGTACGAACCGATGGTGATGAAGTGGGTTCTGCGGCACAGCGGCTTCCCAAAGAGCGGGGAGGAGGCCACGACCATCGTAAATGGGGCATTCAGCCGCCTCTGGCAGGCGGTGAGTCCTCAAAAGTTTGCCGATAAGTTCGAAAGCCTGGGCAGGCTGCTACGCTATCTGAAGATGTGCGTCCATAGCGAGATAATGGATTATCTCAGAAGGAGCGCCTCTCCCCCCCTCATTTCTCTGAGCGAGTACGCCGAAAGCGTCGAAGACCAACGAACGTCTAAGCCCCACCAGGTCCGGCGGCTGGAACGGCTCGAACAGGTGGTAATGGCCCAGGCCAAAAATAGAAAAGAGAAGCTGATCATCGAATTCACTTTTTTCTACGGGTTGAAACCCCGCCAGATCTACGACCTGCACGGCGGGCTGTTCAAAAGCGTCACAGAGGTCTATCGCCTGAAACGTAACGTCTTGAACCGGCTGCTTAGAAATAAGGAACTCCGGGAATTCAGAGAGGAGATGTGCTAAAAACGGTGCGCCTTGCGTTTATATAAGAAGGGGGAAAATATTATCATGAAGCGGTGCTCTGCCGCGGAGGGAGTGACAGAAGAAGAACTGCTAGCCTATCTGGATGGGGACGCGGACGAAGCGACTAAAACCCACATCAGGCAATGCCCGCGCTGCGCCGACAGGGTCAGACAATACGCCCGCCTGCAAAATGACCTCCTGGCCGCCCTTTTCAGAGGCCAATGCCCCCCCCCGCAGACGATCGGGGATTTTCACCTGGGAACGCTCTCCAGAAAAGCGCAGGCCAGGGTTGCCGCCCACCTGGCCGCCTGCGCCCATTGCGCCAGGGAGTTGGAAGAGTTAAAGGCTTTTCTGGAAGAGGGAGAGGCAAAGGAGCCGGTTGCCAGCCTGGCCCCTTTGATGAAAGGGATCGACGAGAGGTTGAAAGCCTCCGTGGAAAGAGGGATGGAAAGAGGAAAAGGGGCTATCGAGAGAGTAAAACGCTACGTGATGCGCTACGATCCGCTGAGCCAGGGAGGGGTGACGGTCAGGTTCCTGGAGGAGATGGTGCCGGTCCCTGCGCTGCACTACGAACCGCCGGTCGAGCCGGAGGAAAAAGACTCCTTCAGGGAAAGGCCAGAACGAGAAGTCATATTTCGATTGACCCTCAGCGCCGAGGTAAGCGCCAGGTTCACCGCCTTCAGACAGAAGGACCCCGCCCTGTGCACCATCGAGGCCCAGGTAGAAATCCCCGCCGGGCAAGGGCCCCGCCCCACGGAGGTAATCATGGTCAGGGGCGAGAGGTCTCACCGCCTAGTCACCGACGAGGAGGGCCAGGTCCGTTTCCAGGACGTGCCCGTCGCCGAATTGCCCCACATCTCCTTCCAGGTCATTTCTCCTCAATAGATGAAGGACGAGCGAGCATAACTTAACTACCTTCAGCAGTTCACAAAACTATATTGCTTTAGCCACAGAGGGCGCAGAGTTCACGGAGGAAAAAACCTCTTGCTCGGTGTCCTCCGTGCTCTTTGTGGCTTAGATCAGAGCCTCTGGCTGACTTCTTGGAATTTGCCAGGCTCTACCGATGATGTGAGATCGCGTGCGGCACGAGAGAATGGGGCCGCTCCAGGCCATGCGCCTCCATCAGACCTGCGTTGCCCAATATCTCGCGGGGAGGGCCATCGGCCACGATGCGCCCCTCGTCCATCAAAAGGACGCGGTTACATACTTCGAGAATAAATTCTAAATCGTGAGAAGCAATCAGCATCGTCTCTGGCGAGGCTTGCAGAAAGCGAATGAGGCGCCGACGGGAGCGGATATCCAGATTGGAGGATGGCTCGTCGTAGATCACCAGCCTGGGGCGCATAGCCAGCACGCCCGCAATGGAGACCATCCGCTTCTCGCCGCCGGATAGATGATGGGGGGGGCGATCAGCCAGGTCGGAAACCCCCGCAATTGAAAGAGCCTCCCCAGTCCTGGCTATTACCTGAGCCTGGGGCCATCCCATATTGGTGGGGCCAAAAGCCACGTCGTCGCGCACCGAGGGGCAGAAAAGCTGATCGTCCGGGTTTTGAAAGATCATTCCCACTTCCGGGCGAAACTGGCCGGGCGTCACCGGCCTGCCAAACAGGACGATGAAACCTGAGTCCGGCTTTAACACCCCGCAGGCCAGCAGAAAAAGGGTCGTTTTGCCCGCCCCGTTGGGGCCAACCAGCCCCACCCGCTCGCCTGGCATTACCTTCAGGTTCACTGCCCGCAATACGCCGGGTCTGTCGGGGTAGGAGAAGGTCAGGCCAGACACCACCAGCGCGGTGCCGTCGGAGGGGCCGGATTGCGTACCGCCTCTGTCTGTGGTCATGCCATCCCCCCCAGTTGCCGCAGCCACATTTCGGCGATGACGAACCCCACCGCCACCAGGAGAACGGCGACCAGGCCCCCCAGGTCTCCCGGACGGGTCCGAAACTCATCCCCCAGGTGTGGTCGAGCCTGTCCCCGAGGGCGATTTTCCGCTGGCGAAGGGAGGGCTTGACCGTAGCCGCGCAGGATCATGGCCTTGTACACCCGGTCGGTCTGCTCGTAGCTCCGCACCAAGATGCTCCCCACCAGCGAAGCCAGGATACCCATCCCCCTGACCTGCCGTCCGCGGAAACCGCGCAGGCGGATGGCCGTCTGCATCCTTTCCAGGTCGTCCCCAATCCTAAAAATGTACCGATAGGAAAAGAGCACCATGTCGGCCAGGGCGGCAGGGAGGCCCAGACTGCGCATGGCCTTCACGGTGGTGAAAAAGCTGGCCGTGCCGAAGAGGACAAAGCTGACGGTCAGGATGCAAACAAACTTGGTGGCGACGAGCAGCAGGTGCAGGCATCCCTCCCGCCACAGGGTGAGCGGCCCCAGGCGAAAAAGCACGGTCTGCCCCGACAGGAAAGGCAGGAAAATAGCCATCGACAGGAGAAAGAAGCCGGGAGAGCGCAGCCGGACCAACAGAAAAGACAGGGGCAGCCTGGATAAGGCGTAGATAAGGCCGCTGCTCACGGCCATGGCCGGCAGCAGGCGCCAGTCACGGACCAGGGAGAAAGCCAGGATCAACAGGAAAAGGGCCACTAACTTGTACCTGGGGTCCCAGCGGTGAAGCGGGGACCCCAGGTGCGCGTATTCGTCAAAGTCGAGTCTCATTGGCTCTCCAAAAGCTCTGGCCTGACCCGCTGCAAAAAGAGGGCCACCAGCGCCGTGAACGCGCCTTCGATAGCCATCAGAGGAACGTGGGCCAGGGTTAGAGCGTAGATGCTGGCCCGTTCGGTCTCAGGGTCGAGGTGCGCCGGGATGGTGGTGATCAGAAGAACCAGGGCGATCACCGCCGAGAGGCCGATCGCGCCTCCGCCGGCCAGGAAGCCAAGCACTCCCGTCCACGTTCTGCTCCCGCGAGGGCGCAGCCTGAACAGGTAGCAGGCCAGGATCGCCGGGAGGCCCATCATGGTGGCGTTGACGCCCAGCGTGGTCAGACCCCCGTGCTGGAACATCACCGCCTGAAAAAAGAGTCCGATGAGGATGGCCGGAAAAGCCATCGGCCCCAACACCACGCCCAACAGCCCATTCAGCACCAGGTGGACGCTGGTCGGCGGGATGGGGATGTGGATCCAGGAGGCGACGAAAAAGGCCGCCGTAAAGATGGACGCCTTGGGGACGCTGTCTTGTTTGAACTGGCGAAGCGAAAGGCCGGTAGCCAGGACAGTCGTGGCGTATCCGCCCACGCACACAGCGGTCGGCAGAATACCATCGGGGATGTGCATCAGGCTGCCTCCCTCTGCTCCGGGGGGGTCTTGCCCCTGGAGAAGAACAGGGCGGTGCCGACAAATCCCCATATCACGCAGGCGGCCATGAGCGCGATCTGAAGCGGCGTGAAGCCCGTGCTGCCCGCCATCGCTCCTGCGCCCTCACCGATGGTAATGTGAATCATGTCGCCGTGACCGGCCTGGCGCACCTGGATGTCCCAGGTGCCGGGTTTGGTGGGGTCAGGGGTAAAGGTAAACCTGCCGTTCTCGTCGCAGAGGCCGGTGAGCCAGGGAGTAGCGGGGTCGTCTGGGGCGTAGACCGTCACCTGGCCGCCCGCCATCGGCCCGCCGTCGTCGTAACTGGCGGTAAGCTCCACCGTGGTGGCGACCCTGTACTCTATCTTGGCCCCGTGAGCGAAAGAGAGCGTTGGCAGAACCAGGGCCAGCAAAACAGCTAACAGAACAGCGAAAATTTTTCGTTTCACGGCATAAACTCCTCCGGGTAAAACTCTTAATACTCGCAGTGACAGTGGCCTTCCCCGACGTGCCCCAGGGTGGGCAGGATGTCTTCGAGCATCTGGTAGTCGTCGGGAGCGAGCCTGTCCTTGAGAGCGGCCATGTCTACTTCGAGCGCTCCTTCCTCGGCAATGGCGGCGAACACCTCGAAGCCGGGCGCGCCGAGGTTCAAGTCGTCGTCCAGGGGCGTCTCGGCGTCGCCGAACACGTGGTCGAAGTGAAAGGTCATTTCCTGGTCGGCGCGGCCGCCTTTCTGGAGAATCCCCTTGCGCTCGTCGCCCACGAACTCGCCGCAGGTGTACTGGTACTCGTTTTCCACCTTGATGGTGAATTGAACCTTTTCACCCTCCTTCTCGGCTGTACCTGTCACCACCAACGCGTATCCCGCAGCCGGGCCGCCGGTGGCCTTGACCATTTTCCAGTGAACGGCGTTGTACTGGCCTTCGGGGGCGTCTTTGACTTCGCCGACCAGGATCGGATCGGCCTCCGCGTCCCCCTCGGCCAGATCGACGGTGTGGATGCCGGGCAGGCTGACCCCTTTACTGGCGCTGACCTGGCCTCCCTGGTGCGCATCATACGGCGGGTCAGCCTGGTAGCCTTTTATCTCCGCTAACGTGATGTACACGTTATCAAAGGCGATGGCCCAGCCGTCTTTAGAGACGAAACCTTGCCGCACAAAATCCTCGCCGTTGGCATAGAACTGAAGCGTCCCCTTGCCAGGCCCACAGCCCACCAGGGTGATACTGAGAACGAACAGGGTAAAGATGACCAGAACAGATATTCGTTTTCTCATGTTTTTTACTTGAAATCCTCCTTTTTTATTTTTCAGGCCGTCTCCCTCGGCCGCGCTGATTATTTTTCTCTCCCGCGGCGCGAAACACGCAGGCGTCAAAGGGCGCAGAGTTCGCGGAACTCTGGCTGCCAGTTGCTTGCCGCTGATTGCCCGGCGCTCTCAGCGGCCTTAGCGGTGCAAAAGCGGACTGGCATTCTCATCAACGCGAAGCAGGGAGACTGCCGCCTTTCGCTACAAATTTTAGCTCGAAGCGTCGGAGCGAGCGGCCTGACACTCCCGACACAGACCCGGAATGATCAGCGAGCCTGAATCTACCTCGAAGCCATGCCCCTCCCTCAGATGGTCGCTGAGAGGCTGGATTTCTTCCTGCTCCACCCCTGTTAGCTTCCCACAGGAGCGGCAGAGAAGATGGGCGTGTGGGCCGTGAACTCCGAGGAGTTCGTAACGACGTTGCCCATCGCCCAGGTCGATAATGGCTACCAGTTGAAACTCCTGGAGAAGCTCCAGGGTTCTATAGATGGTGGAGATGTCCACGCAGGAACTGAGAGCCTGCACCCTGTCGTGAATCTCCTCGGCAGTAGCCAACCCTTCTACCTGGTGCATGACCTCTAACACCATCTCCCGTTGAGGGGTGAGCCGGAAGCCGCGCTGGCGGAGTTGTTTGAGGAAAACTTTCTCGCAGGACATTGTTGCCCCTTTTTGCTGTTGCAATTGATTGCAGTTGCTATTATAGCACAAGTTCGTATTTTGCGCAAATATGGCCGAAAGTCGGTGGGGCGGCGTAATGAGTTGCTCAGTGGGCTGGAGATTGATTTTTCTTAACTTTAGCACGAGGGGGGCCTTTTGGCTACTTCGGCTAAGCCCCAAATTCGAGCCACACTTTCTGCAACCAACCCAACTAAGCCTTTTTGAACTTTGCTCAAAAATATGATATAATTAGTCTGTCAAACTGCGGGCCTGGGAAGTAACCCGTATGTGAAGCAATGAAGCTGGGAGCGACTGTCCCCGTCGCCTGTGCAGGGGGAGCGGGGTCGAGTACGCCTTGAAAAAAACCGGACGATATATTGTCCAAAAGTGAAACTCACGAAAATTCCCCAAAGCGGTTCGGTTCATCAATATAATCATTGAGGAAAGGAGCAAATGCATGATAGAAATACCACGCATCCCAATACTTAAGATCGAGGACTATCTGGTAGCCTCCGTTCAGGTGGCTCTTCACGATAGCTCGGCTGTGCAATTCAAAGATGACATTTTGCATCGTATCTACGAGACCAAGGCCAAGGGCCTGATCCTGGATCTAACCGCTGTGGACGTGGTAGACAGTTTCATCGGCAAGCTGATTGGCGAAATCGGGGAGATGGCCGGGTTGATGGGAGCTAAAGTAGTAATCACCGGTCTACAGCCGGCTGTAGCCATCACCCTGGTGGAACTGGGCCTGGAGTTGGAGGGAGTGATCACCGCTCTGAACCTGGAAAAAGGGATCGAAGCTTTGCGCAAAGCAGGGGATGAGGCAGAGGAAAGCGACATCGAGCCTCTCTTGTTCAAGATGGAGGGTGGCAGCGATGGAGAATGAGCGGCGATGTATTCCCATTAAAAATGATCTGGACATTATATCTGCTCGGGTAGAAGCCCGTGAGATGGCTAAACGACTGGGCTTCGGGATCATCGATCAGGCTCGCATCTCCACCGCTGTTTCGGAACTGGCCCGTAACATTGTGCTGTACGCCCCCCAGGGGACAGTGACTATAAAGATTGTCATGAACAATGGGCAACAGGGAATAGAGGTGATCTGTGAGGATGAGGGGCCGGGCATCGAGGATCTGGAACTGGCTATGCAGGACGGTTACAGCACCTCCAAGGGGCTGGGCAAGGGTTTGCCAGGAGCCAAACGCCTGGTCGATGAGTTCGAAATTGAAAGTGCGCCGGATCAGGGGACCAAAGTGACAATACGAAAATGGTTGCGTTAGGCACGAACCTGGATGCACACCAGTTACATAAGGAGTGCTTCGTCTTCGACGCTCACTGTGATACCTTGTTAGAGGCGTTGACCGGTAAACGCCGGCTGGGGGAACGCTCAGCGCAGGGCCATCTGGACCTGCCACGCTTGAGAGAGGGGGGCGTCAACGCCCAGATATTTGCTTTGTTCGTCCGCCCCTATTATCTACCCTCGGGAGCGGCCAGGGAAGCTCTGCGGCTGATAGATACTTTCTACCGTGAACTACAAGATAATGAGGAGAGCCTGCTCCTGGCTACCAGGGTGGCCGACATGGAGCAAGCCAAGAAGGAAGGCAAAATAGCAGCCATCCTCAGTCTGGAGGGAGCCGAGGCTTTGGAAGGCGACCTGGCCGTGCTCAGGATATTCTATCGGTTGGGGGTGCGCAGCGTGGGGCTGACCTGGAATCTGCGCAATCAGGCGGCCGATGGAGTGGATGAGACCCGTTCCAGCGGTGGCCTGACCAACTTCGGCCTGCAACTGGTGCAGGAGTTGAATCATCTGGGGGTGGTGATCGATGTCTCGCATCTGTCTCCTAAAGGCGTCCACGACGTGTTGATGGTCATAAAGTCCCCCTTCATTGCTTCTCATTCCAACGCTCGCTCTCTCTGTCCCCATCGGCGCAACCTGACTGACGAGCAACTGGCAGGCATAGCGGACAGTGGGGGGGTAGTGGGGGTCACATTTGTTCCCAATCTACTGGATGTTGAGGAGGGCAAGGCGCACCTGGAGCGGGTGCTGGATCACATAGAGCACGTCGCACGGGTAGCCGGCGTGGATCACGTGGGGGTGGGCTCCGATTTTGACGGATTCTTCGAAAACGAACGGTTGCCCGGCCTGGAGGACGTTTCTCAGATGCCCAATCTTACTGCGGGCCTCCTACGGCGAGGCTACAGGGAGGAAGAGATCAAAAAGATTATGGGCGGCAATTTCCTGCGCGTCTTCCGGGAGGTCATAGGTTGAGAACGGTGGGTTACAGAAAAACAATCGCGAATGGGCGAATGGCGGCGAATGGCGGCGAATGGGGCGCCATTCGCTTTATTCGTGTTCTCATTCGCTTATTCGTGTTGTTAGTTGTCTCGTTCGTTGTGTTGTTCGTTGTTCCTGGCCTGATTGCCTGGACCGCCATGCAAGATCGTTCTGACCAGCCTATCAGCGCAGAGCAGGTCGTGCATAGAATGAGAAAGGTCGAGACCCGCATCGAGGACGCTCATCTCGTCCTGGAGTTCGATCTGGACGCCGGCGTCGTACAAGATCGCTGGACGGTAGAGGTCTGGAAGAAGCGGCCAGACCGATTTCGGGCCGAGCTTCTGGAAGCAAGCCAGAGCACTCTGCGGGGCCTGACCGTGGTGGTGATCGGAGGGCAAGCCTGGCTCTACGATCCCGCTCACAGGGAAGTGACCGCCGGAGAGCCGGGAACGGTCAGATTGCCCCTGGTGCAAGGTCTGATAACCTGGCTGGACGATTTGATCCGCACCGCAAAAGTGGAGACCATCAGCCTGGAAGGAGAGACGAACAGGGCTTACAAACTGTCTTTATCGGATAGGTGCCCGGCACTAACAACGAACGCTCGCTGTTGCCAGTCACCTTCTTGTGGTCGGGCTTCTGTCTGGGTAGACCGGGAAAGCTGGACGCCGTTCAAAATAATCTATACCCATCCCACCCTGGGACACGGTACAGTAGTCGTCCGCCAGGCTGAATTCAATACGGGCCTGAGCGACGACCTCTTACGCTCGCTGCCCCAACCGTTTCCTTAAAGCTTCGCTCATAGCCTGGTGATCGCTCCAGGGATATTCTGTGTGGCCGAAACACATCGACCGCTCGTGCCCCTTGCCGGTGACGATGACCAGATCGCCCGGCCTGGCCCTATGGATAGCGAAGGCGATGGCCTCTCCCCGGTCGCCAATCCTCCAGTAATTCTCCCCCTCTTTACCTCCTGCCCGCTCGCAGCCGACCGCAATGTGAGCCATGATATCGTCCAGGCTCTCGGTGCGGGGGTCCTCGGCGGTGATGACCACCCGCTCGGCCAATCGGGCGGCGATTTCGCCCATCATGGGCCTTTTCTGCACGTCACGCCGTCCAGCGCAGCCGAAGACCACGATTATCTCCCCCACCGTCAGAGCGCGGGCCGCTTTCAGGGCTTGCTCCAGGGCATTGGGCGTGTGGGCAAAATCGACGATGGCGGTGAAGTCCTGCCCCAGATCGAGGCGCTCCATGCGTCCTGTCACGCCTGTCACGGCGGCGATCCCTTCCTGCATGGCCTCAATGGGCACGGCTTGCGAGAGGCCGGCGGCGATGGCGGCCAGGATGTTGTAAACGTTGTAGAAGCCGAGCAGAGAAGAACGCACCTGAAACCGACCGGCGGGGGTGCAGGCTGTGAAAGCGATGGAGCTGGAAGTTGGAGGTTGGAAAGCAAGGGAACTCGAATCGGGGGCGATATTTTCCGCTCTCACGTCACAAGGGTGATCCACGCCCAGGCCATAGGTCAGTTGCCGGTCGGCGGGGATATCACGCAGGTAAGCGAAAGAAGAGTCGTCGGCATTGAGGACCGAGACTTTGGGCGTGTCCGGCTTGCGGAAAGAGGTGGTCAGGCCGCGGAAGAGACGGGCTTTAGCCTCCCGATATGCTTCGTAGGTGCGGTGATAATCCAGGTGCTCGTGGGTGATGTTGGTCACCACGGCCACGTCGTACTCGCAGGCGGTGACGCGATGCTGAGCCAGGCCGTGGGAGGTGCTCTCCAGGATGGCGTACTCGGCGCCTGCGGCGACCATCTCCGCCAGGTAGCCCTGTACCTCCAGGGCGTCGGGGGTGGTGACGTGCAGGCCCGTATCGTAATAGCGGTCGCCGATGAGGGCGTTGACGGAACTGATCAGGCCGCTCTTGTGCCCGGCGGCGGCCAGAATGGATTGAATAAGATTGACGGTGGTGGTTTTCCCGTCGGTGCCCGTCACGCCCACCACGCGCAGACGACGGGCAGGATAGCCGTGAAAAGCAGCCGCCAGGCGGGCCAGAGCCTCTCGGGAATCGGCCACCAGGATGCCTGTTACCAGACCTGACAGGTTTTCAAAACCTGTCAGGTCTGAATCATCCTGGCCCAAGATGGCTACTGCCCCTTTTTCGAGAGCCTGGGGGATGAAGCGGTGGCCGTCGGCTTCCAGCCCTTTTACAGCCACAAAGAGGTCGCCGGGACGCACCAGGCGGGAATCGTGGGCCAGGCCGCCGATGTCCACCTCCAGGTCGCCGTAAACCTCTTTGTGAGGTAGAGCCTCTAACAGTTGGGAAAGCCACATAGTTCAATCTTCAAGTCGCGGCGGTTACCGGTAAGCTTCTCGCCGATGTCGCACCCTCGTAACCCGGATCAATTTGGCCCTGTCGTCGATCTCATACACGATGCGATATCGTCCAACTCGGATCCGGTATAGCCGTTCATGTCCTCTGAGTTTGCGCACCCCAGGAGGACGAGGATTTTTGCTAAGCGCTTCAATCACCGCCCCGATCCGACGCTTGATGTCTGTCGGCAGAGAGCGGAATTCTCTGGCTGCCGAGGTGGCAAATCTTACCTCGTACTCAGGCATCCCCGGCCTTTTCTGTATCAAGTTCGGCTTTCAATTCTTCCCAGGGCACGGTCGGTTCGTCTTTGCGAGACTCAGAGATCAGAATGTCGTAAAAGTCCTCCCAAAGTTCGCCCCACTCCTCAAGGTCGATGAGAACCGCCGTCTTCTTCCCTGTATCGTCAGTGACGAATTGGATTCCTTTCATTTCATTTTTTCCATTTCAGGCCCGGAAACAGGCCACCCAGTGCTCCCTGCCTACGTCTCTGAATTCCGGCTCCTGTTCGTAGCAGATGTCCATTACTACCGGACAGCGAGTGTTGAAGTTGCATCCTAGGGGCGGGTGGGCCGGGCTGGGCACGTCGCCTTCCAGGATGACGCGTTGGCGCTTCTCTTCGACCACGGGGTCAGGAATGGGCACCGCCGAGAGCAAAGCCTGGGTGTAGGGATGCAAAGGTTTGTGATATAGTTCGGCCCGGTCGGTCAATTCCACGATCTTGCCCAGGTACATGACCGCCACCCGGTTGCTGATGTGCCGCACCACGCTGAGGTCGTGGGCGATGAACAGATAGGTCAGTCCCAGGCGTTCCTGTAGCTCTTCCAGCAGGTTGATGATCTGCGCCTGGATGGAAACGTCCAGGGCCGAGATAGGCTCGTCACAGACGATGAAAGACGGGTTGACGGCCAGAGCGCGGGCCACCCCGATGCGTTGCCGCTGCCCGCCGGAGAACTCGTGGGGATAGCGGTTGATGAAGTAGGGGTTAAGCCCCACCAATTCTAGCAACTCCCGCACCCGCTCCTTGCGGGCTTTGCCTTTCAGGATGTGGTGCACTTCCAGCGGCTCGCTGATGATGTTGCCCACCGTCATGCGCGGGTTCAGGGAGGCGTAGGGGTCCTGAAAGATCATCTGCATTTTGCGCCGCATCCGCCTCAGCTTCTCGCCCCGCATCTGGCTCAGGTTCTCATCCTCAAAGTACACTTCTCCGGCGGTGGGCCGGTACAATTGCAGGATGCAGCGTCCGGTCGTCGATTTGCCGCACCCGCTCTCCCCCACCAACCCCAGGGTCTCACCCTGCCGGATGAAGAAGCTGATGTCATCGACAGCCTTGATGTCCCCCACCCGTTGCTGAAAGATGATGCCCTGGGTGATGGGAAAATACATCTTCAAACCTTCGATCCTGAGCAAAACGTTGTTTTCTGTCATTGCCTATACTCCCTCTGAGACCCTAAGGGTTTTGGAAACCCTTAGGGTCTCCCTATCCGCTCACATCCACCCAACAGGCGATCTCGTGGCCGGGTTTTACCGGCTCCAGGGGTGGCATCTCCTCATGGCAACGCTCGATGACGTAGGAGCAGCGTGGGGCGAAGGGGCAGCCTGGTGGAGGATCGATCAGATCGGGGGGCAGGCCCTCGATAGGCGTCAGTGTGGCTTTGCGCTCCTCATCCAGCCGGGGAATCGATCTCAACAGCCCAATGGTGTAAGGGTGGCGGGGGTCGCCGTACACTTCCTTGACGGGAGCCGATTCCACGATGTAGCCGGCGTACATGACCACCACCCGGTCGGCCAGACCGGCTATGATGCCCAGGTCGTGGGTGATCCAGATCACGGACATGCCCCGGTCCTGCTTGAGTTTCTTAACCAGGTCGATGATCTGGGCCTGGATGGTAACGTCCAGGGCGGTGGTCGGCTCGTCAGCGATGAGCAATTGAGGGTTGCAGGAGAGAGCCATGGCGATCATCACCCGCTGACGCATCCCCCCGCTGAACTGGTGAGGGTAATCCTCGATCCGCTGCTCGGCCTCCGGGATGCCCACCAGGTCCAGGAGATTGACGCTTTCCTGGCGAGCCTCGGCCCGATCCATGCCCAGATGCAGCATGAGCGCCTCGCTGATCTGGCGCTCGATGGTCAGCACCGGATTGAGGGAGGTCATGGGATCCTGGAAGATCATGGCAATTTTGTGACCGCGCACCTGTCGGATTTCGTCTTCGCTGATGTGGAGCAGGTCACGTCCCTCGAATAACACCTGGCCTTCCATGATTTTGCCTGGTGGTTGGGGGATGAGGCGCATGATGGACAGCACGCTCACGCTCTTGCCACAGCCGCTTTCTCCCACGATGCCCAACGTCTCCCCCTCGTCTACGGTGTAAGAGATGCCGCTGACGGCCTTGACCACCCCATCCTGGGTGTAGAAATAGGTTTTGAGGTTATTCACCTCTATTAATGTAGTCATACCTCCCTCTCAAACACACTGGCGGCTGGCTGCTGGTTATTCAGTCGTATTCCAGATGTGCTTCTTTTATGTAGTAAGTACCCTGGGGCGTAACGCTTAAGCCCTTCACGTAGGGTTTGATCAGAACGTAGCTTACGCTGTGATAGATGGGCACCCAGGGCGCGTCCTCGACGATGATCTCCTCCGCCTGCTGGTAAAGTTGCCACCGTTTCTCCTTATCGGTCTCCAGGCGGGCTTTCTCTAACAATTTATCGACCCTGGCGTTGGAATAGGCGGTTTGGTTGTATTGGCTTTCGCTATGGAAAAGGATATCCAGAAAGTCCTCCGGATCGGGGTAATCGGCCGTCCAACCCAGCATGAACATCTGGTATTTGTGTTGCTCCAGATCGCTCAGGAAAGAGCCAAACTCCACCTGCTCGATCTCGATCTCTACTCCCAGATACTCTTTGTACAACTCAATCAGGGCCTCGGCCAGAGGGTCGGTGCCTCCCTCCCCGCTGACCGTGAAGGTGATGGGGGGCAACTCTGCCGCATCGCCATATTCGGAGTCCTCGATAAGCTCCCTGGCCTGGTCAGGGTCGAAGGGCAGACCCTCCAGGTCTCCGTTGTAGCCGGGCATACCGGGGGGCAGAATACCTTTGGCCTCCGTGTACATCTTCTCCAGGAGGACGTTGACGATGCCTTTCTTGTTGGTGGCCCGGGCAAAAGCCTGCCGAATCTTAACGTCGTCGAAGGGAGGCATTTCCGTGTTGAAGGCCAGATACCAGACATCCAGGGAGGGAACGATGGTCAGCTCTTTATTCAGAGGGTTGGAGGGGTCTGTGACCCGCTCGATATCGATAGGCCCGGCGATGACCACGTCCAGCTCGCCCTGCTCGTACATGGTCATGGACGAGCCGCCATCGATGATAAAATTGACCTGCTTGATGGCCGGCGCGCCGTGGTAATAGTCCTGGTTGGCCTCCAGAACGATCTCGTCTCTGCTTTGCCTTTTCAGCTTGAAGGGGCCGGTGCCATTGGGCTTCTCCACCCAATTTTTTCCTCCCTGCTCGATGTTTTCTTTATCGACGACGAAGCCGGTGTGATAGTTCAACTTCGAGAGGAAATAGGATTTGGGAGCGTCGATGGTGATCCGTACGGTGTGCTCATCGACCACCTCCACGCCCTTCACCTCATCGGCCTTGCCGTTCAGCTTATCCATGGCTCCCACGATGTCGCCCAGATACGAACTGGCTACGGTGGAGCCTGTTTCGGGGTCGCAGGCGCGCTCTATAGAGTATTTGACGTCGGCGGCGGTGACCGGCTTGCCATTGTGGAAGACAGCTTCCTCTCTCAGATAGAAGGTATAGACTGTGCCGTCTTCGCTGAGGTCCCACTCCTTCGCCAGCTCGGGCCTGATCTCCAGGTCTTCGTCCAGGCTCACCAGGCCGCTGAATATTTTCAAAATGTACTCGGTGGAGTTGGAATCGCTGGCCAGGGCCGGATCGAGGGTAACGGGTTCGTAGCCTCTGAGGTTCAACGTGCCCTCTTCGCGAGGCTGGCGGACACTTTCCGGCGTCCCTGCCAGGGTGGCTACCTCGGTGCTCCATTCTACTGATTGCGTCATCGACCAAAATACTCCCCCGCCCAGGCACAGCAGACACAAACAGGCCAGAACGACCACCACCCCGCCACCGATAAGCACTGGTTTCCAGGGAAACTGGCCTGGCTGTGGTGGGGCAGGAGGCAGAGATGAAACTGAAGTCTCCCCCGCCTCTTCTAAAATGGGGG
>DAOULT010000188.1:0-23497 GCA_034417895.1 Anaerolineae bacterium
AATTGGGATATCTTCACCATGAAAGCCGAATGCGATCCCAGGCGGCCTGAGAGCTGCGACCGGTGGCAACTAACCAGCGACCAGGCCGACGACCTGCTGCCGGCCTGGTCGCCGGATGGCCGCTCCATTGCCTTCGTCTCCACCAGGGACGGCAACCCTGAGGTCTACGTTATGGACCGCGACGGTGAAAACCCGCGCCGCCTGACCTTCAGCTCCAGCGGCGACTGGCGCCCGGCCTGGATGCCGGATAGCCGTCATCTCCTCTTCACCAGCGACCGCAGCGGCAACAACGACATCTACATGCTGACCGTGCCCCCGCCGGACGCCGCTCCCCTCACGACTGAACTTGAACTGACGCCCATCGTCACCAGCCCGGCGGACGACCGCGACCCGGCGATAGATGGCTACGGCAGGTTGCTCTTCCTCTCAGATCGGGAGGGGGTAATGAAAGCCTATACCCTGGACATCAGATATTCGTATTCTCAGCCGCATCCGGTCACCGAGACAGACCAGCCGGAGGGACATCCCTGCTGGACGGGCGAGTATTACATTTTGGTGGCCGCAGAGCGGGACGGCGTATCGAATATCTATCGGGCTATTTACCCTGCCGAGTACGAGCCGCTGGCTCCCTCTCCCTACTTCGACGGGCACCCCGCCTGGGGGCCGGTGTGGTGGATGCCGGAGGCAGCGGAAGGCCGCGAATGGCTCATGGAGAGGAGATAGGTGTAGAACTATGGCTCAAACAAATATGGCAGGTTGTGGATAACAAAGGAGTGATGGTAATGACTGCTCTTCAAGTTTCGGACGAATTGGCTCTGACTATTCAGAGCGAAGCGGCGAGTCGTGGTATGACCATTGAAAGTTTCCTCCGGTCAGTCATTCTGCGTGAACGCACTCTGGCCGACCGCCGTAAGATTGAACAGGAGCAAGAATGGTGGTTGAATTTGCCTCTGAGCCAACGCGCTCAATATGAAGGCAAATTTGTGGCGATTCATAATAAGCGGTTGATAGACCACGATCAAGACGAGAACGCTTTGAGCAAACGCATCCGAGCCAAGTATGACGACTTGCCCGTTTTGATAATGCCGGCGGAAGGGCCACGCGAAATTCGTATTTTTAGTCCCCGTCTGGTACAGAAATGAAAAACACGGTCCCCTACAGTCAGGAATATTTTCCGCCTGCGCCAATTCTGCTGGTCAGTTTGGCTGTGCCCGAAGAAGCTCCGCAACTTGGCCCAGTGTCAGCCTTGATTGATACGGGAGCAGATGGAACTTTTGTACCAACAACACTGCTCGAAGAATCAGGTGTGCCTGTAGCGTATATGACGAATGTGCGTTCCTATCCAGGGGAGAAGCTATTCCGTGTTTCAGTGCATAAAGTTGACCTCATTTTTTTCGATTCAATCCGCCTGCCGAATACGGAAGTTGTCGGTGATGATTGGGGCGAGCAGATTATTATCGGCAGAAATGTGCTGAACCGACTGCGGTTACTTCTGGATGGGCCGAGCCAGGTAACGAATGTGTTGGAATAAATAATAGAGGTCTATCTCAATCCTTTGCTTTTACTCACCTCTTGCAGAAGCTCCCTGGCGCTTTCCCTGGTCACCTCAGTGACCGTGCCCAGCATGTGGGCCAGTTCTTCCGTCCGTGCTTCTTCGTCCAGGGCGTGCACCGCGGCCACCGTCCGCCCCTCCACGATTCCCTTATCGACTTTGAAGTGGGCGTCGCCATAGCCGGCCAGTTGGGGCAGGTGAGTGACGCACAAAACCTGGTGTTCTCTGGTCAGGCTCCACAGCTTGCGGCCCACCACCCCACCCATCCGGCCCCCTATGCCCTGGTCGATCTCGTCAAAGATGAGGATAGGCATCTCGTCGGCGGCGGAGAGGACGGTTTTCAGGGCCAGCATCAGGCGCGAGGTTTCGCCCCCGGAGGCTATCTTAGCCAGGGGCTTGAGCGGCTCGCCCACGTTAGGGGCCACCAGGAACTCCACGCGGTCGATGCCGGTGCTGCCGAAGGCGTATCGTCGCTCTCCCAGCGGAGCACCGTCCTCGGCCTCGACCTGTTCTATAGAGACGCCGAAGTGGGCCTGTGCCATCCCCAGGTCGGCCAACTCGGCCTCGACGGCTGCTATCAGGCGCTCGCCTGCCTCCCGTCGTCCCTGCGAGAGCTTACCCGCCAGCTCGCCAATGCGCCGCAGGTGCTTTTCCTCCTGGGCGCGCAGTTCCTCCACTCGCTCCTCGCTGTGGGAGATGCTTTCCAGTTCGCGGGCCGCCTGCTCGCCAAAGGCCAGGATGTCCTGGATAGAATCGCCGTACTTGCGCTTCAGGCTGTGGATCAGGTTCAGCCGCTCCTCGACCTGGCGCAGACGGGCCGGGTTATACTCGATGTCGTCGCGGTAGGCCCGCAGAGAACGGGCCAGGTCCTCCGCCAGGTAGAAGATCTCGTCTGCGGACTGGCGTTGTTCTCCCAGGGCGGGGTCGATCTTCTCCAGGTCGGTCAGGTTGCGAACCACTCCGCCCAACAGGTCGGCCACCGAGGACTGATCTTCGTTGCCTTCGTACAGGGCTTGATATGCCTGGTCGGTCAGGGCCATCAGGTGTTCGGCGTTAGCCAGCCTGGTGCGCTCGGCGCTAAGCTCCTCCTCTTCGCCGGGGTACAGTTGGGCCGCTTCGATCTCGTTTACCTGGTACTGCAAGAGGTCGGCGCGACGGGCCAACTCCCGCTCGTCGCGCAGCAGGGCCTCCAGTTCTCGCCGCGCCTTAGCCAGAGCGTGCACCTGGGCTGTCACCTGGGCGCGCAACTCGCCGAGGCCGCCGTAGCGATCCAGGAAAGCCAGGTGTTCCTTCACCCGCAGCAGAGAAAGATGCTCGCTCTGGCCGTGGATATCGATCAGGTGTTGGCCGATCCCTTCCAGGATGGACAGGGTGACGGCCCGGCCATTCACGCGGCAGATGTTGCGTCCTTCCAGCCTGATCTCGCGGGCCAGGATGAGGGTTTCCTGGTCTTCGCCTTCCAGGCCGTCCTTTTGTAAGAGGGAGAGGATGGCCTGTTGAGCCGTTTCGTTCAGGTGAAAGATACCCTCCACGCGGGCCTGTCTGGCCCCGGCCCGCACGAATCCGCTATCGGCCCGGCCACCCAGCAGGGTGCTTACGGCATCGATGACGATGGACTTGCCGGCCCCTGTCTCGCCGGTCAGAGCATTGAAACCAGGAACAAAGCGCAGGTGCAACTCGTCTATAATGGCAAAATTCTGGATGTGCAACTCAGCCAACATCCCTTGTTCTCCCCATCCTAACGCAACCTGGCCCAGGCCGTACCCACCGCCAGGATGATGTAAACGACGTTCGCCCGGAATAGCAACCCTACCAAAGCTAGAGGTGAAGACGCCATGTACCCCATAGCTCTGGGCGCGAAAAGGTAAATATATAGTATGGAGAGGGTGGGGCCTGCCAGAGCGCCGGCCACAAGGCAAGCGCCGACTATCCACTTTATGGCCTGACCCCGCCGCCGGCCGGTGGCGCGGTATACTGCCTCGGCGATCAGTCCTCCGATCAACGGCCCCAGAAATATGGCGAAGAACCAGCCCAGATAGTTCATGATGAACCCGGCCACGACCGCCAGAGGCAGACTGACCACCGCGGCGATAAGGTTGTCGCCCGTAGTGGCCGTGTAAAAGACAGCCTGTTGCCCCTTGACGCACTGCGGACAGCGGAAGCCTACCGGCGTGCGCACGGCGCATTTGGGACAGATGGGAGCGTTACAGCGGTTGCAGCGCAGCCTGGTCTCGACTGTGGGGTGGTTGATGCAGTACAAAGGCTCTTCGGGCGCTACAGTGGCGGCCCTGGTCGTGGCTACGGGCGGCGGGGCCGGGGTAGTCTCCGTCTGGAGCGTGACGCTTTCCTGGGCCACGTCTTCGGCCCCGTCGTCGGTCAGCCACCAGGACGATGCAGTGGAGTCTGCTTCTTCAATCGCAGGAGGCGGGGCCGCGTCTTCAGATTCGGCCTCCTCCTCGGCCTGCTCCAGCTCTCGTAGCCAATCCGGGGTTTCCTCTTTTTCTTCATCTACGTTTGCGTTGGGCATCCTAGTCTCTCCATCAATGTTCGGTAAAAGTAGTTTTTGTCCTGGGTTCTGAGAAAATAGCTGACGTGAGGGCTGGCTGTGACTTCCGTCTCGTCGCCGTCCTGCAACGTGATCTCGAACTGGCCGTCAACGGTGAGAATGGCCTGGTGGTCGGTGCTAACCTGCAATTTGACCGCCGCTCCCTGGGAGAGCACGATGGCTCGCCCCATACACAGATGGGGGGCGATAGGGATGAGCAGGATGTTTCTCAACTGCGGGGGCAGGATGGGGCCGCCAGCCGCCAGAGCGTAGGCCGTCGAGCCGGTGGCGGTAGAGATGATAAGTCCATCGGCTACGTAAGTGGTCAGGTAGCCCCCATCGATGTAGGTCGGCAGGCGCACCACCCGAGCCAGGCTGCCACGACTGACCACCACGTCGTTGAGGGCTTCGTAAGCGCCCAGATGATCTCCAGCCCGCCAGGATTCGACGTGGAGCATCATGCGCTCTTCGAGCCAGTATTTGCCCTCCAGCACCAGGGGCAGTTTTTCTGACCACTCTTCCGATTCCATCTCGGCCAGAAAACCTAAGCGCCCCATGTTAACGCCCAGGATGGGCACCCCATGACGGGCCGCCATGCGCGCCGCTCTCAGGATGGTGCCGTCGCCCCCCAGGGTGATGACCACATCGAGAGCGGTTATGTGTCGACCGACCTGCTCCTCGTCCCAGGCCGAACCCAGCCAGGGATGAAGGCCCCGGCTTTTAAGGTAGCTGGCTATCTCCTGGGCTATGCGCCACGATTCTGGCAGCCTGGGATGATGCAACAGACCGATCCGCTCCATGCTGATGGAGTGCTGATCGTAAGCAGTCAATTGGGAGTCCAGGGCTGGAACAGGGCTATCTCCTTCTACTACCACTTCTTGCTCCCTGCTCTAATATTCCAGGGTGACGAAAGGCTGATCCTCGTTCACGAGTTTCTCCAGAGTCTCGGCTATCCTGGTGTCAATACGCTCTACCTGGCAGCCTGCTTTCTGCAATCTCTTCTCCACGGCGGGGCTGACCACTTTGGAATCGCCCAGGATGGTAACGTAGTAAGCACGTTTCGCCTCTTCTATACTGCTTCCTGCGACGGGCGAAAAATGGGCGGCATAGCGTATTACGGCCAGGAAGGTCTTCTGGTCGCGGAAGATTTTACCGATGAGGAGGTAGTGCTCGGTGTCCTTGAGCGGTTGTTCTTCCTCTATCTCCTCCTCCCCTTCTTCTACCAGCCCCTCTGCTTCTTCTTCCTCTACTTCCTCTTCTTCTATCGGCTCCTCCGCTTCTTCTTCCTCTACTTCCTCTTCTTCTACCGGCTCCTCCGCTTCCTCTTCCTCTACTTCCTCTTCTTCTACCGGCTCCTCCGCTTCCTCTTCCTCAACAGGGGGCTGCTCGACAAATTCCACGGTGGCTATCGTGCCCTGGGGCAGCTCGAATTCGGCCACCACGCTCAGACCCTCAGGCTCAAGGCGATAGGTGGCCTCTTGCAGAGGGGCGAACTCACAGGCGAACTCCCCGTACTCCGGTTTGGTGCCTGTGCGCCCTGTCATCCCCTCCCAGCCGGAGCCGGCGATGTAGAGTTTGACCGGCAGGTCCCGGCGGTCGATCACGGAGCAGCGGACGATGGAAATGCCTCCCCCGATAGCTTCAGAGGAGATTTTCCACGTCCAGAGGGGCATGTCCAGGTTGACCACGACGGTACTATGGCCGTCGGTCTCGATGTCTCTCTGGCCTACGTGGGTATCCTCTATAAACAGGCTGAAGCGGCCAGCGGGCAGGTCTGTGAACTGATAGGCGCCATTTTTGGCGATGACGGTTTCCTGGGCCTGACCGTTGGAGCTTAAGATGAGTTTACGGCCCGCTCCGCCTTTCACTACTCCCTTGATGACGGCGCTGTTGGTCAGCATACTCAGATTGGCGGTTACCACCTTCTGTCCGTCTGTCACCAGGCCGTCTTTCTCCACCTTTTTGCCCTTCACGGTCAGATTATAGCGCCCGCCCTCCAGTCTGCTGAAGCGATAGGTGCCATCGTCCTCCACCGTGGTCGTTTTGAGCGGCTGCTCGCCCCGCTTCAAGACGAGTGTATGACCGGCCCCTCCGTCCAGCACCCTGCCGCGGATCCCTCCGCGGCGGGGACGCTCTCGACTGATGGGAGGGCGTTCCCGCTTAGGCTCAGCTTTGAGAGCCTCGACGGTGGGCAGCCGTCCGTTGGGCCAGTTAGGGCTGTACCAGGCCTGCGACTCCCACCAAGTGGAGTAGTGCCCCAGGGTGAAATTGCCCAACAGCCAGAGGGCGGTGCAGAAGTAGTAATCGGGGGCCTTCTCAAAGCGTTTGCTGACGCCCATCATAACGCGGCACATCTCCAGCGTCATCTCCTTGTGCAATTCGTAGGTGAGGCGCGGATAACGCAGGTCAGCGCGGTCGCCGACGTTGACCCCGCCCTCGGTAGAAAGCACGGGAATGGAGCGCCCTAGATGCTGGCGGGCCATCAGATCGTAGAATTCGTAGGAGCGCCAGGCGGAAGGGTCGTCGCTGATAGTCACCCCACTGGGAGCGATGCTGGACCTCCGTCGGGCATTTACCATTTCCAGGGTATCCGAATCCCAGGCGGTCATATCTTTCTGCCCTTGTTGGGCGGCCAGACGGTCGTATTCCTGGCGGGAGACGGGCGCGCCCTTCAGGTTCACGTCGTCGTAAGGATAATCCAGGGGGTGGTTTAAAACGTAATTGTGGATGGCCTGCCAGACGCCTCCCTCGAAGAGATAGTCTCCTCCCAGGTCGCAGATTTTGCCTACCAGGTCCCACTTGGTGCCTACGGCCAGGGTGGGAACGGCTGGATAGCCTCCCTTTTCCAGAATGGTCTCCATGTCTATGATGGCGTTCTCGGCCACCAGGTCGATGGCGTTTTCCGGCAACTGGCCGCTTCGCCATTCCACCGACAGGTCCGGCTCGTTGTTGAACTCGAAATAGCGGACGCCGATTTTTAGGTACCGCTCCAGGAACTCGATTTCCCTCTTTCCCAGAACGCTCGGGTTGGGTTGGGGGCGATAGAGCCTGACTATAGGCATGATGTCGTTTTTCAACAACAGTTCGGCGAAACCTTCCCCCCCGTCGTGGAGGAACTTGACCCATTTGACGCCCATAGCCTTCAGTTCCGGCAACCATTGCTCCCTGATCTTGCCCATCCCGAGCATAGCCGGATAGCCGGCGCTCCAATGGACGCCAATGCCGTTATCTCCTGGAGGACGTGGATATTCCCATAGCTCCATGGCTCTTGCCTCCTTTCTCCCTCCTTAACCGAAGCCGCTGTTTTGCCTCCATTATAACTCATTTCGGCCCCTTTGTCTATACCAGCCTCAGGGAGCAATCTTCGCGGTATCCACAGCGGCGGCAGCGGTTGGGGTTGGTGTGGTTAGGGGCCACTTCAACGGCAGTCAGGTTCTCTCGCATGGCGGCCAGGGTAGCCAATACCTGGGCGCGCAGTTCTGGGGTATAATCTACGTTCAGGGCCTTATCTCGATATTTGATGATGCCGTAGGCGGGCGCTTGATGGTATTTTTCTTCCACCAAAAGACAATAAGCCGCCAGTTGTAAAACGTGGGAGCGGTAAGAGGTGGACGGGCAGGCCGTAGACTTGACCTCTACCGGAATCTTCTGCCCTTTTTTTTCGATCAGATAGTCTGGTCTGCCGCTCAAGCGGTATCGCCTGGAGAAAAGGGGACGTTCATGGTGGTGGGGGCTGGTATCGGTGTAGGTTACCCGTCCGTCTGGCAGCCCTGTTTTCTCTCGACCGAGCCAGGCGCGGCGCATCAGAGTCAGGCCCAGGAGGAGAAGGATAAAGAATAGAGCCGCCAGTATAATAGTCGTCAGGTGCATGGTCATCGGGCAAATTTTCCACTCCAGGGGGTAATGATGATGGGCACGCCTTTGGGCTTCCAGGCCGTGAACCAGCGGGCATCGTCGGGGTGGAGGCGGATGCAGCCGTGGGAGGCCGGCTCTTGTCCCAGGGCCTCCAACTCCTGGTAGACTTTTTTCCCATCGACGTAGACGTAGGGCGCGCCGTGGATAAGGATATCGCCCGAAGCTTTGAAGAGATGCCAGGCGTTGTCGGCGTAGACGCCAAAGGAGAAGAACGTTCCGTGATAATCGCCCACCCGACCGTGCCAGGCCGGGGTGAATTTATCGACGGTGGGTATCCCGGTGCTGCAAGGGAGAGTTTTGATTTCGACGCCGTTTTCGTAGACGCGCATAAGCTGAGCGTCCTGATCGACAAGGATGAATCGCTCGCTGCGGAGCCACTTTTTATCCTTGTTGCTTCTCACCGCCGCCGAGATAGGAGCTATAGTGGGCGTGGCGCTCCTGGTGGGTGTCGCCGTTGGAGGAACGGGGGTGGTGGTGCTGGTAGGAGTGCCGGTCGCTGGCCGTGAGGTAGCGGTGCCGGTGCTGGTCGCTGGCCGGGGGGTGGCCGTGGGACGTTGCACAGGGGTATTTGTCGGCCGCGCCTGGGTAGTCAGGGTGGCGGTCGGCGACGGTCGCGGGCTGGCCGAAGGTATCGGGGCGGCCAGAGAAGAGCCGTCGATGATCATGGCGCTGAAGACAACGGACAGCATGATTAAAAGACAGAGAATGATGGTTAAGCTCAGTTCTTTATTGCTCATGGTCAATATCCTCTAGCCACTAACCACAGTAATAGAAGCCCTGCCAAAGCCGCCGATATCAGTAACGCACAGGCCCATCGCCGCAGGCGGTGATAGCCGAGCACTGCCTGGCCGTGGCGGTGATGTTCTGCCCGACCGCTCTCTAACTCTTCGACGTTTCGGGGAGGAAGGTCTCTCACCTGGGCCAGCCACCAGGCCCTGGCGCAGTAGCTATACTGGCCGATCTCGCTGGCCCGGATAACCCTATCTTTCATCAGAGCTTGACCCTCTCCTCAAAGTCTCGTAGAGCCTGCCTCAGTTTCTCCTGGCGCAAACTCATGGTCAGGTCTCCTCTGGTTCTCTCCAACACTCCGCGCACCATGTCGGTGGTGCGACGCAGACCGCCGGTGATGGCATCGGGGAAATCGATGGTGATCAGGACGCTGTATACTTCGTCCATGGCCGAAAGTATCTTCTCGCCATGCTCCAACTGATCGTGACGGATGATATCCAGCACGTGACGGCGTAGCTCTCCAACGGCCTCCCCCAGACCTTTGAGATAGGGGGCATATTCCACCCCCAACTCGTCGGGGTCGGGCAGAGGCCGGCCAGTGATGAGCGCGTAGGTGATGTTAGCCTCGGCATATTCTTTGAGAGCGTCCTGAGTGTAGCCGGCGTGATACAGGTCTGGATAGGCGGCCAGATCGTCCACCATCTGGCTGACGGCGGTTTTGGCCGTAGCCAGGAGCCCGGCCGCGCCCTCGAATTCGGCGCGATGTACGGCGCGGATAGCCAGGGCGCAATAACGGATCAGATCCCGCGAACGCTTCAAGGCCACGTCGCGGGCCGTGTTTTTGGCCTCCAACTCGCGACGAATTTTATCGATGATAGTCTCCAGATTTTGCATTGCTTTCCGCCTTTCCCAGGGTTGCGACTCAAGAAACCTGGTTTCAGATGGGGCTAAAGCTCTCGGCTCCCTCTTGGACGATAATGACCTGATCGGCCTGCACGTCGGTAAAGGTCTGCACCGTCCCGCCAGGCCACCTGATTTCCACCAGGTCGGCCCTGGGGTGGTCTCCCAGTCCGAACTCTACCAGCAGGCTGTTCATGCAGCGGCCCGAATCGCCGCCCACCTGCCGCATCTGAGAGAGCTTGCCGGCCACGACCTTCACTCTGGCTCCCACCCCATCCCGATTGCTGGTCGTGCCGATGGTCTTGAGGTGCAGCCAGTGGTGCGCGGGACCGTTGTTGCGATAGAGGACGTTGGCCTGTCCCGAATTGGTGACGTACAGGTCCAGGTCGCCGTCGTTGTCGTAGTCGCCAAAGGAGGCGCCCACGCTCGGCCCCTGGTATCCTGTCCCGGCGACGGTCGTGACATCGGTGAAAGTGCCATCGCCGTTGTTGTGATAGAGGACGTTAGCTCCTCCCGAATCGGCCACGTAGAGGTCCAGGTAGCCGTCGTTATCGTAGTCGCCAAAAATGCCGCTCATGCTGGCTGCCGCGTGTCCTACTCCGGCCACCGCCGCCATGTCGGTGAAAGTGCCGTCGCCGTTGTTGCGGTAGAGGACGTTCGGCTGATAGTAATTGACCAGGTAGAGGTCCAGGTCGCCGTCGTTGTCGTAATCGCCAAAAGCCGCGTTTTCTCCTTTGCCCGGCCCCGCCACCCCTGCCGCCACAGTCACGTCAGAGAAAGTGCCGTCGCCGTTATTGCGGTAGAGAACGTCTGGCGCCCCGGAATTCACCACGTAGAGATCGAGGTCGCCGTCGTCGTCGTAGTCGCCAAAGGTGCAGCCAGACGATGAGGCCATGTGACCTACGCCGGTGGAAGCCGTGAAATCGGTGAAGGTGCCATCGTAATAATTATTACGATAGAGCACGTTAGTTCCGTTGTCAAAATTGGCGACGTAGATGTCCAGATCGCCGTCGTTGTCGTAGTCGCCGAGGGTCGCGCCCAGGGCGGGGCCTTCATCATTTCCTACCCCGGTGCTCTCGGTGACGTTGGCGAAAGTGCCATCTCCGTTGTTGCGGTAGAGGACGTTGGCCTGGCCCAAATTGGTCACGTAGATATCCAGCCCGCCATCGTTGTTGTAGTCGCCGAAAACGATGTCCCAGCCATCGTCCATCCCGTTTATGCCGGCGGCCTCGGCCACGTTGGTGAAGGCGCCAGCGCCGTTATTGTGGTAGAGAACGTCGCTCCCGAAGTAATTAGCCACGTAAATGTCCAGGTCGCCGTCGTTGTCGTAGTCGCCAAAGGCCACGCCGGTCCCCAGCCCTGGATCGTCCACCCCGGCCTCGGCGGCAACGTCAGTGAAGGTCGTGGCCGGCGCAGAAGTGGCCGGCATCAGGGTCGGTACAAACATCAACTCTAAGGCGATTAAGATTGCTATTATGGACACTGATTTTAAGGTGGGGATAATCTTTACCATCACTTTCCATACTGACTCTTCGACGGTGGCCGAAGAGCCTTTTCCAACCGGAGTTACCTGCCGTCAAAGCGCGGCTGAGGTAACGGTCATCTTAAGGAGTCTATCCTTGCAGAAATTTGATCCCTGACCACAGGAAATAGAGGCTGAAGATCATAAGGAAAAAGCCACAGGCGATCAGCACGCGGCGATAGACGCCTTCGTGCAGGCGGTGTCGTCCAGAGGCCACCAGGAAGGAGAGCAGGCTGTTCCAGCTCAGGTCGGAGAGGATGTGCCCCAGGTAAAAGGCCAACAGGCCCGCCAGGCCGGCCTGAAGGGAAAAGACCACGTATCCTGCCCCAATAGTGGCCCACCACATAACCCAGTAAGGGTTAGCCACGCTGGTCAGCAGTCCGGCGGGCACGGGGCCAAAACGAGCCATTCCCTGGGCTTCGGCGGGGGCCAGTTCCAGGGATACCAGGCCGCGCTGGGTATCGCGGATGATGCTGTATCCCATCCACAACAGGAAGGCGCCCCCTAGCAGGCCGACAGCAGCCGACACGTAAGAAATAGCCAGCAGTCGGCCCAGGCCAAAGGCCAGCCCGACCACGATAGTGAACTCGGCGATGGCATGGCCGAGCGTGATAAGCGGGCCGGCCCAGAAACCGCGTCGGGCTCCTTCGGTGACCGCCATAGCCGACACCGGCCCCGGCATCATTGCCCCGGAGAAACCGATCAACAGCGAGGTAACAAAAATGAGGACCAGATTCATTTACCTTTCCTTGTTTTCTCTTACAGTATTTACAAAGAAAATATAACATATCTTTAAGGAAAAGTCAAAGAGAGGCAAGCCCCACCCGGCTTTTTCCTGGCCGTCCCCTACCGGTTGGGGCTTCAGGTGCTCTTCACCGATTACGAAACAGTTACCTTTGATTTTTTTGGGCTTGACTTCTGACAAAAGATGTGCTATACTGATGGCGACGCTGTAAGATTATGATATCATTGCAGGTCAGTAATGGATCACAATCAATGCTGTTGTGACAGCCGAGCGATGAGTTGACGAAGAGTGGCCGATTGTCTCTCTTTCTCCTATCCGGGAGAGAGTAGAGGCGATTGGTTTTTTGTTGGCGTTTTTGCCAATAAATGTCAGGACGAAAGGAGGAGTGACGTAAAAGCGCCGTAAAAATCAGGTGGGCCAGCCTCGCAGCCCCTATCAGCGAGGCCGGGGCAATGCCCCAAATCTATCTATACGAATCCAGGGGGAGTTCAAAATGATAAGGTTCACCAGACTTTTCTTTAACCTGTTTATTGCTACCGTTTTGCTGGCCTCGACGCTAACGTTAAGCCCGCCTCCGACGGTGGCTCAGGGGTCTGCTCCACCAACCATTTACCTTCATTCCCGCACCTTCGTTCCGGCTGCGGGTGTAGACCCCTCTCTTTCGGCGGCGGGGGCGGGCGTGCAGGCTTTGGGCGAGGAGCGAATGCACGTTTTGCTCCAGTTCCAGGAACACCCCGACGCGGCCCAGAAGGCCCAACTGGGGGCCAATGGAATACACTTGCTCACCTACCTGCCTGATTACGCCTGGTACGCCTCCGTGCCGCTGGGGGTGGCGGCGGCCAGCCAACCGCCGCAGGGCGCTCGCTGGATAGGGGACATCAAGCCCGATGACAAAATCGCCCCCATCTTCCGCGCCAACCCGCCCGAAGCGGGCAAACCGCTGCGCCTGATCATTCTCGTTCATCCCGACGTGGGCGTGGCTACGGCTGCGGCGGCGGTAAAGACGCTGGGCGGTACGGTGCTGGATACCACGCCCGAATTCCAGCAAATGCACGTCGAGATGGCGGACGGGGCCTCACTCTCCGCTCTGGCCGCTTCCGACCTGTGGTACTGGATTGCGCCTGAGCCGCCACCTCCCCAATCTTATAATGAGGGCAGCCGGGCAGCCACGAAAACGAACCTGGCCCAGGCCGCTGGCTACCACGGCAACCCCGGCGGCGCGTTCGGCAGGATCGTGGTGGGCATCTGGGATGGGGGTGTGGTGGATCCTTCCCACCCGGCTTTTGCTGGCCGCCTGACCATTGCTGAACCCATCACCGTACCCGTAGATGGACACGCCACGCACGTAGCGGGCACGGTGGGCGGCAGCGGAGCCGGGAGCCCACCCGGCCACGACTATCGCGGGCACGCTGACCAGGTTCAAATTATCTCTTACGACTATTACGGTAACATCCTCACCGAGGCCGGGCAGGCCATTAACACCTACGACATTGACATCTCACAGAACTCCTGGGGAACAGTGGGTACGTGCGATCCCCGCATGGGCGATTATACAGCCGAGAGTATGGCGGTTGACGGAATTGTCACCGGCGTTTACCCCAAACGGATCGCCATTGCCTTCTCCCTTGGCAACTACCAGCAGTGCCCTGGCGGCTGGAACACCCTGGCTCCAGAGGCCGGCGCCAAGAATGTAATTGGCGTAGGGGCTACCTACTCCGAAGACAAAGGGATGACCGACTACAGCAGTTGGGGGCCAACGGACGATGGACGGCTGAAGCCCGACGTGGTGGCCCCTGGCTCCACGAAATTCAAAACACCTAATAACGTCAATATTACCTCCTCGCTGGGCTATCATGGCGGGGTGGTGGGGGCCAATGGCACAGTGCTGCTCACCGCCGGAGGCGGACGAGAGTGGCGAGATCAAAGCTCCGCCCTCGGCATAACGGAAACTCTCATGGGGGGCCACGGGCGCCCCAATGATGAATCCATCTCCTGGATTGTGGGTACAGGTGGTATTATCCTCTACTCCGACGGGTGGCCGCTAGACAGCGGCACGACGAACGACCTCCACGACGTCTATTTCGCCAGCGATACCGATGGTTGGGTCGTAGGCGCAGGTGGGGTCATCTCAGGCACTACGGATGGTGGAGTTACCTGGAAGGCCCAGGCCAGCGGCACCGCCAACGATCTTTGGGGTGTCACCGCCGTAAACACTCAAACCGCCTGGGCGGTGGGCAGTGGCGGGACGGTCATAAACACCACCAACGGCACCACCTGGATGACCCAGACCAGCGGCACGACCAACGATCTCTACGGCGTCTTTTTTGCCAATGGGAATGACGGCTGGGCTGTGGGCGCAGGCGGCACCATTCTGGGCACCAGCGACGGCGGCACCACCTGGATGACCCAGACCAGCGGCACCACAGAAGATCTCAACGGCGTGGCCTCTGTCGATACGAACAACGGCTGGACGGTGGGCAATGGCGGCACCATCCTGCACACCGCCGACGGCGGCGCCACCTGGAGCGCCCAGACCAGCGGCACCACCCAGAATCTCAACGCCGTCTTCGCCGCCAACGCCCAGACTGCCTGGGCGGTGGGCGATGGCGGCACCATCCTGCACACCACCGACGGCGGCACCACCTGGAACGCCCAGACCAGCGGCACCACCCAGAATCTCAACGATGTCTTCTTTACCTACACCAGCCGCTACGGGGGCGCGCCCTACTCTGGCACCTCAATGGCTACCCCGGCTGTGTCCGGCATTCTGGCCCTGATGCTGGAAGCCTACAATGAAACCTACGGCGCCGATCCCTGGCCCTCTACCCTCAAGGCCGTTCTGCTGCACACCGCCGAAGACCTGGGCAATGCCGGGCCAGATTACAAGTTCGGCTACGGTCACGTGGATGCCCTGGCAGCCGTCAATACCATCAAGGCCACCACAGGCACCACTACTTCCGTCTACATTCGCCAGGGGTCAGTGAGCAATGGTCAGACCCAAATCTACACGCTGAGTAGCAACGGGATCAGCGCCCCGAAATGTACGCTGGTATGGGACGATGCGCCAGGCACCCCCGCCAGCGCTAAAGCTCTGGTCAACGATTTGGACCTGCGCCTGATTGCTCCAGATGGGACAACAACCTACCAGCCCTGGGTGCTGGATAAGGACAATCAGGGCAACCCTGCCACCCGTGGCGACAACAACCTGGATCCCATCGAGCAGGTAGTGGCTACCACCGCCCAGGCAGGGACGTGGACGGTGCGGGTCATTGGCGATAGCGTGCCCCAGGGGCCGGAGGAATTCTCGTTGGTCTGTCCCACCACGGCGGAAGCGTTGAGCATCAGCAAGAGCGACTCCCCTGACCCGGTGGCTCCGGGCGGGGTCCTCAGCTACACCATCGTCGTCGCGAGCGCGGCGGCAACGAGCGGCGCGGCGGACGACTGGGCCGTGCCGGCCTGGGTTTCCGGGCGCCAAACCATCCCCACCATCCCTGCATACAGCGTGCGGGTGACCGATACTGTGCCGGTGAGCGCCACCTGCTGCGCCAGCATCGGGCAGGGGGGCACCTATGTCTCGGCCGCGAATATGGTGGTCTGGACAATCAGCCCCACCCTGAGCAGCGGCCTAGCAGGCGACTGGGCCAGGCCGGGCCAGGTCAGCTCTCGACAGACTCTCCCCACCTTCCCCGTCACCCTGACCTTCGCCGTCACGGTTGACAAAGGTGCACCGGCCGGCACGATCATCACCAACGCCGACTACGGGGTGATGCTATCAAGCACTTTGGGGATAACCGTCACTATGGGCCGCGCGGTCACTACCACAGTGCAGGTGGAAAAACCCGGCGTTTACCTGCCCATTATCAGGAAACAATGAGCCGGGCATAGCGGCTCCACACATCCAGGCGGGCGAGGTTCGCAGGAGCCTCGCCCGTTTTTGCTGCGATTACATAAAGGTGCGCAGGGGCCTGGCGGATCCAGCAGCAGGTCACGTTTGCCAAAGAAGGCCATTATGGTGTACAATATAGTAGGTCGTTGTGCTTGCATGGTTGTCACCACCATTCCCATACTCTTATTTACACCCCCTGCCACCAATAAATATCTAACCCTGGCTGACCAGACTGACGCAGGAAAGGATCAAGAAGTGAAACTGGTCATACCGTTAGGAGAAGGAGTAGATCAGGAATTTTCCTTGCAGAAGACGGTGATCACCATTGGCAGATCGCCAGATAACGATGTCTTCATCTATGACAGCCGTGTCTCGCCTGATCATGCCTTGATCCGCCAGGAGAAAGGGCGCCTTGTCCTCTACGAGATGGATAGTCGCCAAAATACCTGGGTGAACGAGAACCTGGTCGAAGTGTCGCAAGTTCTGGAGGCTGGTGATAGGATCAGGGTCGGGCGCACCACTCTTTTTTTTCTGAAAGACGAGGACACTGTGGACGCCAGCCAGGTGATGGCCGTGGCGGAGGAGACCGATCATCGCTCGGTGAGTAATATTGTGGATGAAGCGGAGAGCAAAATCCAAAAGCGGAAAGCCGAGGAGATATCCAAGGGGCCGGCCGGCAGCAGCCTTTTGGCTTTTATCCGCCAGGGCCGCACCCATTTGGAAAGCCGCACTCTAACTCAGAGCGACTTTCTGGAATTTCTCGCTACCAGAGGGGTGTACGAAGCTTTCATTACCGGTCCGGCGGCCATCCTGACCATATTTCAAAAAGTGCGTGGTAAAGAGGCCGACGAGGCCTTTCCGCAAGGCACCTGGCAGTTCTATACCGAGTTCGGGTTGCGAGAAGACCAGGCCCGGCACGCTAACGAAACTCTGGGCTATCATCGCCATATTCCGGCCGATGCCCGGGAAGTGGATGCCGCCTCGTCGTGGGTGTACCAGATTATCAACACCTACTTTGAGTACGATGTTTTGCTGGAGAACGAGTGGACAGAACGCACCCTGTTACGTCTGGCCGATGAGGTAATCGAGGAAAGCATCATCGAAAGAATATTGGAAAGACAGGGAGAGCAAAGCAACGATCTGGAACTGTTTAAAAATATTAAAGAGCAGTTCAAGGAAGGAACTCTAACTAAAGAAGAACGACAGGAAATCAGACAAAGGTTTAAAAAACTCAAGGGCCAGATTAAAAAGGAGAATATAGAGGAGGTTGAAAGAGAGAGAGGAGAGATCAAGAGAAATCTGGGCCTGGAAAGAATACGCTCCGATTGGGTCAAACGGCGGCCTTATAAAAGGGACCCCCACGTCCCCGATGAGACCTATCCCAAATATCGCCGTAGAGAGTTTCTGGCCTATTTCAATGAACGGGTGCAGAACCTTACTTCCCTCTTGATAGATAGAATTTGGGAGGAATATTACGATCTGCTGGCCGATGATCTGCCTGGCTACCAGGAGCAGATGAGCATTATGTACGCTCTCAACCCGGAGAGGTACACGGAAAAAAGAGAAGAAATCCCTCTCTGGAAAGCTAAAGTAGGCTTTATCTCGAACGGCTACTATTATCTGATCGATGTGTGCGCCAGAGATGAGGAGGGCAACCTGCTTCTATTCGACCTCGGCAGGCCGGAGGAGCAAGGCACCCCTATCGTCTTGGTGGAAGATGAAGAGGGTCGTCTGTGGGATACAGCCGGCGCTCAGGTGACCGTCAATCTTAAAGGAGAGGTCGAGATCGAGGGTGAGCATCGGATGTTTCTGCTGCGTCCTATCTCCCCCCAGGAATTGAAGAAAAGGGTCACCGAAATCCTCCACCACAGTCGGCAGATGGAACTCAATACCTCAGACCTGGATTTGATGCTGGTGGAAGCTCCTCGCGCCGAGCAGGAACGTCTCAGAGAATTGCTCAGCGCCCGAAGCCAGTGGGAACTTGAGCAGTTGAGACTGGCGCCCATCATTCTCAACTGGGATTTGCAAGACCTCACTCAGACCCTGGGAGATATCAGAACCAACCGACGAGGTATCGGCGACCATGCTCTGACCATCTTTCGCACCGATCAGAGCTTCGTCTTCGACCAATCGCACATCTTTTTCGACGCCATCTGGGGGATGGCTCTATCCCAGATCATGACCGACGGAGCGATCGAACTGTACGAAACTTTTGCCCAGATACCGATTGTGCCCCCCACAGGGATGCTGGAAAAAGCCGGCCACCAGAAGCAATATTCGGCCTACCAGCTTTTTATGAGAAGTAATCCCTCCTTCGAGGAGGAGGTGAAGGTTAAGGCCTACCGGGGACGGCAGGATGTCTCGGTGGAGAACCGCTCTGTCGATCTGGCTAAAATCAACGAGTTGCGCCACCTGTTGCGACCGATCGGGATCAACATCACGGTCAACGATATCCTGACCCTCTATCGTTCTATTTACGATCCCATTTACGCGGAGGTGGTGGCCGCCGGCCTGGGAGTCAGGCGCAAGCTGATGTCCAGGCTGGACGGGGTGTTGCCCTCCGGGCCACGGAAGCTGGAGGCCGTCAAACTTATCGACGACATCCTGATGGACATGAAAGTAGAGTTGGGCACCTCCAACCCTTCTCTGCTCATTCCGATGGACGCGTCCTTCATAAACCCCAAAGAACGGCTGTTCCCCACCACCTTCCGCAATCCGTTTGTAGAGATCTACACCCTCTACCGCCAAACCCGAGGGCTTTACGAGGATCTGCTGGTCGAATACTCTGAGGACACTAACCGGGCCTTCATCGAAAAGAGAAAAGAGCTGTGCAAGCACATCCTGGGGTTTGCCGAGTATTTTGGCGCTCTGAAACGGATGACCATGCAGGGGGAAAGCTTCAACACCGCCACCATCAAAATGCTGGCCCATCTTCCCCCTTCCATGCAAAGCACCCTGGACATGATCCCGCAGAAAATATCGGCCCTCAACGAGATCATCAAGGGCGAGGAAGTGTTCTCCAATGCCGGGCAGGTAGCCAGGGGGTCTTCTCTGTCCCGCTTTATGAGCGCCAAAGACGATGGGGAAACAAAAAAGCTGATCTGGGGCATCATGTGTGATAAAGATGGACAGATAACCATTTCGCTGCGCGATTTCCGTAAACACGTCCCCATCTTCATCAGAATAGGCGGAGAGAGATTGGCTCGCATGTTGGCCCAGGATTACCTGGACCGCTACGCCAGGGGGCTTAACAGTTTCGTCAAGGAAATGATCGATATCGTCAACTATTCTCCGTGATCGTCCTTCGTCACACCCTCCCCAGGAGTCACCTTACGCCATAGAATCCACTGCCCTTTCCTTTTCTGCCGCAGAGGCTTGCGGTCGTAGTAAATGTCGAAGACCTGGCCGGTGTCGGTCAGCACGCGGTAATAGTCGCGTCCCGTGCCCCAGGAGCCCCGCCGCTGGCTGGCTTTTACCCAGTAGGCTCCCCGCTCTTTCTCGTAAAAAGCCTGGCTGCGGCCCTTCTTGCGGTAGTCGTGCCATTCCTGGCGCAACTCGACGACGTGATATTCCTGGCCTCGCCAGATGAAACCGGCCGGCAGACCGGGCCTCTTCTCCAGCGCAGGCTCCTCGTCGAATTGAACCTCTATTTCCTCGGAATAGAATTCAGAGCGGAATGCGGACACCTTACCACTAACCCTTAAATGTGAACTACTGAAGTGCAGAGAAAGTCACCAAGGCGATGTCTAGCTCCTCCACTTTCTCTCTGACCTGCGGATGGCAAAGTAGAGCCAGTTCCTTCTCGCGCGGGGCGGCGTAGGTGCTGGCGGCCAGGCCCTCGTCTACCAGGCCCGGATGACACATCATCTCGCTGACGCCTGCCGGCACCTCCTCCAGAATACTCAGCAGGTTCTCCAGGGTCAGAGCTTCCGGCCCGAAGAAACGCCCGATGTAAAGATCGGGATGAGGCACAGCCTTGCTCTGGGCCAGCCGTTTATCCTGGTCAAGCATATCCTGCACCTGGCGCGGAGGAACACCTTCCAGAAAAGGGATGGTGACCACCAGCTTCTCCCACTCCTCGTGGGGGGGAAAAGGGGTGCGCATCGGGAGGCCGAATTGAGCGGCCAGCTCGACGTAGACCCCGAAAAAGGACGGGTAAAGGTGAATAAAATGATGACTATCGAGGTGGTCTGGCGCCTGGCCGCTCAGAGCCAGGAAGCGCTCGATCTGGGCCGTCCACTCGGCCCGTAGCTCGTCCAGGTTGAGGGCCTCCCGGCGGTCCCAGATCGTTGTTTGTTGGAGGAATAGACCCTCCTCGTCCACCAGGGTAGGGATTTGCTCCGGCGGCAGCAGTGGCCGCCAGGCGCTAAACGTAAGGTGCGCCCCTAACCCCAGGGCGGGACACTCCTGGGCGCGGCGCAAAGCGTGTTCGATGTGCGGCATGTTCACCATGGCGGTGGTGGAGGTCACGATTCCCTCCCGGTGGGCGCGCAGAATGCCTTCCACTATGCCGGGGCTGCGCCCGTAGTCATCGGCGTTGACGATCAATTGTTTGCTCATACATCCTCCCCCTGAAATGTTTCTACCGTCCGCGAACGTGGCGGATGCAGTGGATATCGCCTATTATATCATAGGGGCCTGGCATTTGGGAAGCGCCCACCCGGCAGCCCTTCTATTTGCCAGCCAGGAGACAACGTGGTATAATCAAGCCACAATCCAGTGTGGAGGTATTGAAACGAATTGATCACCTATCTGTACATCGTTCAGGTTATAATCGCCGCCACCCTGATCACCATTATCCTTTTGCAGTCCAAGGGCACGGGGCTGGGTGGGATCTTTGGGGGCGATGGAGCGGTCTATAAAAGCCGTCGTGGGATGGAAAAGACCCTTTTCCACGCCACCATCGGCCTGTCCGTCGTCTTTTTCCTGCTCTCTATTCTCAGCGTTATCTTGTCGGGTTAAGGTGGGCGCGCACATCAGGTGGCAGGCCATTATTGCTCTTCTGGGGATAGCCTTGCTGGTCAGCCTGTTGGGCTATCTGGCTTTCTCTTTCACCACCGTTACCGTCCCTGACCAGGGAGGCACTTACGTGGAGGGCCTGGCCGGTAATCCGCAATACATTAATCCTACTCTCTGCCAGTATAGTCAGGTGGACAGCGACCTGGCCTCTCTGGTCTTCAGCGGTCTGACCGACGTGAACGAGAGAGGGGAGATCGTCAACGATGTGGCCGAAAGCTACTCCATCTCTGAAGATGGGCTGACCTACACTTTCCGTTTACGTCACGACGTGCGCTGGCAGGACGGAACAGCCTTGACCGCCGCCGACGTGGTTTTCACCATCGAGGCTATCCAGGACGCTGACTATCAGGGGGTGCCTCATCTGGCTGAACTCTGGCAGAACGTGCAGGTGGAGAAGATCGATGACTATACCGTGCAATTCACCCTGCCGGAACCCTTTACCCCCTTTCTGGATTACACTACTATCGGCCTCCTCCCTTATCACGTTCTGAAAGATGTGCCGGCCCGTCTTCTACCCATGAACCGCTTTAGCTTCGCCCCCGTCGGCAGTGGGCCATTTCGGGTAGAAGTCGTCAGCGCCAGGAAAGCGGTTCTCTCCGCCAACCCTTATTTTTACGGCCCCAAGCCCTATCTCACCAGGCTGGAGTTTAAGTTCTATCCCGATTACGAAAGCCTGTTCAGCGCCTACGAACGGGGCGAGATAGAGGGTATCAGCTACGTCCGCCCGGAGGACCTGCCTAAAATCCGGGGCACGGGGAAGTTGACCCTGTTCTCGGCCCGCTTATCGGGTTATGCCGTTGTGCTTTTGAACCTTAACAACTCTACCGCCCCTTTCTTTGGCGATAAAGAGGTCAGGCAGGCTCTTCTCTACGCCCTCGACCGTCAGAAGATCATCGATCACGTTCTGGCGGGGCAAGGGCTGGTGGCCCACAGCCCTATTATGCCTGATTCGTGGGCTTACTTTTCGCGCCTCAAACATTACTGCTACGACCCTGCCCAGGCCAGCGAGCTGTTGGACGAAGCCGGCTGGGTGGACGCCGATGGCGACGGCGTGCGAGAGAACGAAGACGGACGTCCATTGGAGTTCAGCCTGCTGACCAATGACGATCCTACACGGGTGAAGATCGTGGAGGAGATTGCCCGTCAATGGATGGAGGTAGGGGTCAGAGCCAACCCGCAGAAGGTCGGTATTTCCGGCCTGGTAAGGGACTTTCTGCGCCCTCGCCGTTTTGAGGCGGCTTTGATCGAATGGGGAGAGTTACCCCCCGATCCCGACCCCTATCCTATGTGGCATTCCACCCAGACGGAAGGCGAAGGACAGAATTACAGCGGTTTCGCCCATAGCCAGGCCGACGAGATCATGGAGGAAGGGCGACGGATCCCCGATCAGGCCCGCCGTATCGAGCTTTACCATCGTTTTCAGGAGATCTTCGCCGAGCAGGTGCCTTCTCTTCTGCTCTATTATCCGGTCTACAATTACGCCGTGGACAACGTGGTCAAGGGTATTCAACTTGGGCCTCTGACTGAACCCCACGACCGTTTTCGCCACATCGCTCAATGGTACATGGCTACCAGACGGGTCATCGTCAGCGAGGTCCAGCAGCGGGTTAATCCCGGCCCCGCATTTGACAAATCTGCCAATTAGTGGTAAATTATATACAGCCCTGGGGGCAAATGATTAGGACAGGCCGAAGTGGCGGAACAGGCAGACGCGCTGCGTTCAGGGCGCAGTGGGCGACAGGCCCATGTGGGTTCAAATCCCACCTTCGGCATAATGATGATCTCCCAGACCGGCCCGAGGTCGTTCTGGGATTTGTCATCTCCGGTTCCAGGGGCAGGTAGAGGGCAGCAGACATGGCGATGAGGGTGAAACGTTCCGGTATTATATCCATTACCCAATTCGTGGCTATCATTGTTGTTATCGTGGCTCTCTCTCTGATAATCGATTTTGGCCGCAAGGCCGCCATCAATTACCGCATCCAACGTGAAGTAAAGAGGCTGGAGCAGGAGATAGCGGCCGCCCAACAAGAACAACAACGCTTACTGGCCCTTAAAGCCTACGTGCAGACCGACGAATATGTGGAGAAAGCGGCTCGCGAAGAATTGAGGTGGAGCCGGCCAGGAGAGACGGCCATTATTGTCAAGCCCATTGTGCGCCAGGCCGCATCTCCGGCCCAGGCGGTGGGGCCCTCAAAGGAGCCGGGTGAGGCCAAATCCTGCTGGCGGGAGTGGTGGGCCATCTTTTTCGATAGCTCTCCGGCTGACTTCATGGCCCTTTTTGAGTTCCTTGACTAAAGGGCCAGGGTATAGTATAATATAACCACAGGGAAGTCACAGTGCGGGGTGGAGCAGTGGCAGCTCGCTGGGCTCATAACCCAGAGGTCACAGGTTCGAGTCCTGTCCCCGCTACTTCAGAGCAACAGAAAGGCAAGTGGTTCTTAGATCGCTTGCGCGGGCCATCATAGTTATAGGAGGTGATGCCAATGGATTATTGCATAACCAGTAAGGCCGGGGCTCACCTCCTTGTTATTGGGTGAACCCCGGCCAACGGGAAAGGACCTCGCCTCCACAGGCGGGGTCTTTTCTTCATAAGCAAGTTTTAGTTGAGGAGGTTGACTGAGAACCGTGGATCTATATGCCGATTGTATCCTTTGTAACCAACGACAGGTTCAGGAAGTTATGCG
>DAOULT010000189.1:0-9296 GCA_034417895.1 Anaerolineae bacterium
GCCCTGGCGATCATGACCACCGATACCCGCCCCAAAGAGGTGACGGCGCGTACCCTGGTGGGGGGCAGGCCCGTCACCGTGGCCGGGATGGTCAAAGGGGCCGGCATGATCCATCCCAACATGGCTACCATGCTGTGCCTGATGGTCACGGACGCGCTGGTCAGCGTGGAGGCGCTCGAAGAGATTTTGAGGCAGGCGGTGGCTACGAGCTTCAACGCCGTTACGGTGGATGGCGATACCAGCACTAACGACACCGTGCTCCTGCTGGCTAACGGGCTGGCAGGAAACGCGGAGATAACCGCCCAGGACGTGAGCGATGGGTCAGCGGCCGGCGAAGCTTTTGGGCAGGCGGTCGGTTACGTGGCGAAGGCACTGGCCCAGGCCGTCGTGCGGGACGCGGAGGGAGCCACCAAGTTCGTGGAGATCGCGGTGCGGGGGGCGCGGTCTGCATCCGAGGCCCGACAGATAGCCAAAACCATCGCCCATTCGCCCCTGGTCAAAACGGCTCTTTATGGGGAAGACGCCAACTGGGGACGGGTGATGGCCGCGGTGGGCTACAGCGGGGTGGAAATCGACGTGGAGCGGCTGGCTTTGTGGTTTGGCGATCTGCAACTGGTGAAGGGTGGTCAGCCTTTCGACGTGGATGAGGAAAAGGCCGCCCGGCTCCTGTCCCAGAAAGATATCGCCATCACCGTCGATCTGGGTCTGGGAGACGAGGAGGCCAGGGTGTGGACCTGCGATCTCTCGCACGATTATGTAAGCATCAATGCCCACTATCGGACTTAATTCTACTTGACAGCCAGCCAGCCCTGTGATATGCTTTAGCTAGAGACGGTGGGACAGCCACGACGGGCCACCCCGAGATCACGCCTGTGGAAGCGAGAAGTCCCTCCCAAGATGAGCGTCGGAACTTAACTCCCGATTTTCACCCCATTTGTTATCTAAGGAGAGCTTCACAGTATGGAGGATTTAATCGGCAGCACCCTGGGTCAATATCGCCTGATGGAAGAGCTGGGCAAAGGGGGCATGGCCTCGGTGTACAAGGCCTACCAGCCGAGCCTGGATCGCTACGTGGCTATCAAGGTGCTGCATCCTTTTGTCGCCACGGAGGAAGAGTTTGTTGGCCGTTTCCACCGTGAGGCGAAGGCGGTCGCCGCTTTACGCCATCCACGTATCGTTCAAATCCACGATTTCGGGTCGAAAGATGATCTGTATTATATGGTCATGGAGTTCATCGAGGGCCAGACTTTGAAAGACAGGCTGGAGGAGTTGAAGGATAGTGGATGGTTGATGACTATGGAGGAAGCCTGCCACATCGCCGAACAGGTGGCCGATGCGCTGGATTATGCTCATCGGCGCGGGATGATCCATCGGGACGTGAAACCGGCTAACATTATGCTTACCTCCGAAGGGGAGGCCATTCTGACCGATTTTGGTCTGGCCCGCATGGTAGAGGGGGTACGTTATACGCGGACCGGGGTGGTTGGCACCCCGGATTATATGTCTCCCGAACAGGGCCAGGGGTTGGAGATAGACGGTCGCACCGATATCTACTCCCTGGGAGTGGCGCTTTACGAGATGTTAACCGGTCGGACGCCCTACGTGGCCGATACCCCCCTGGCTATAGTGATGATGCACATCCAGGAACCGCTCCCCCAACCTCGCCTGGTCAACCCCGCCATCCCAGAAGAGATAGAGCAGGTGATTTTGAAGGCCACGGCCAAAGACCCAAAGGCCCGTTACGAGCGAGCCAAAGATATGGCCCGTGCTCTGAAGAAAAGTTTTCAGGCCTGGCTGGCGGCCAAAAGGGAAGGCAGCCCTTACGCCACCGCTTTTTTGGAGCAGGAACAGCTTCTCCCCGAGATGATGGCTGCTGAGGAGGAGGCCGCCCTCGAAGAGGAGAACACCTTTGTCGATGCTCAAATCGTCTCCAAATGTACCAAGTGTGGGGCCGATTTGACTACGGACATGCTTTTCTGCGTTCAGTGTGGGACCTCGGTGGGCGAGTCTCTACCACCAGCCCCGCCGCCGCTGGCTGAGGTCCCCCCGGTAGTGCCCGAATGGGCCACAGCCAGGCCGGTCAGTCCCCAACCACCCGCCGCCCCGCAGCCAGAGTATAAAGGGGTCAAATGTCCCCGCTGCCAGAGCTTGAACCAGCCAGGGAGCAAAGCCTGCTGGCGCTGCGGAACGGCTCTGAGCCTCGAAGAAGCCCCACCCTCCAAGAGGCCCAACCTGCTGCTCCTGGGGACCGCCGCCGGTCTGCTGATGATCCTGGTGATAGCGGTAGTGACGATGGCCTTGATCAACTTTCTGGGCAGGGGTGAAGAAGGGTCCTATCTTACGACCACTCCGACCCAGATTCCACAGCCTACCCCGTCTGCCACCCCGCAGCAAATAGTGGAGGGGCAAACCCCTGCTCCTACGGCAACGGCTACTTCCATCCCAACTCCAACCCCAACCAGCGAGAAGCCGCCCGATACTCCGCCTGTGATCCTGCCCCCCACACGGGGGACGGCTACCGCTTCGCCCACGGCCTCCCCCTCGCTGACGGCGACGGCCACGCCTGCAAAGGCCACATCGCCGACGATGACGGCCTCGTCCACGCCTGTGCGGTTCATTACGCCCACGACGATTGTTGTGGTGATTGCTACTGTCACCCCCACGCCGACGACTTTCGTCAGACCTACCTCTACCCCCACCCCTGTCGTCTATGAAAACAAGATCGCCTTTAAATCTGACCGGGAGGGCGGAGAGACGCTTTACCTCATGAACCCCGATGGTAGCGATCAGATCAGGCTGGACGACGAAGAGGTGTATCACACTGCGGCCGCACTGGATTTGATCTCTCCCGACGGTAAGTACCAGCTGGCGGTCCTGGACAACGACGGCAACTGGAACATCTACCTCAACGACGGTCAGCATTTCCCCCTGCGGATTACTTCCAACAACGCAGACGATTACGATCCCGTCTGGTCTCCCTCTGGGGAGCACATCGCCTTTGTGTCCTGGCGGCTGACCAACGCCGACATCTGGGTGATGGACCCGGATGGCCGAAACGAGGTGGCGTTGACCACCAAGCAGGGAATAAACAAGCACCCTAGCTGGTCGCCCGACGAGAGCCAGATCGTTTTCTGGTCCGACCGCCAGAACGGTCGCCAACAGATCTGGGCCATGAACGCCGATGGTACGAATCATCGTAACATAAGCAACAGCGACTACAACGACTGGGACCCCGTCTGGATAAAAAAGTTGCCCGCCCCCGAAGAGGAAGAAGAGTGATTTTATATTGGTATGGAGAAGCAAGATGATCACTCGTATTGAGGCGCTCAACTACCGCTGTCTCAAATATATCGATCAGCCGCTTTTGCCTTTCCACGTATTGGTGGGGGCCAATGCCACCGGCAAGAGCGCCTTTCTTGACGTTGTGGCCCTGCTGGGAGACTTCGTGCGCGAGGGGCTGAACGAGGCTATCCTGAGAGACTCGCGAAATGCTGGAGGGCGGGCTACCACAGTAGACGAATTGATCTTCAACCAGGTCGCCGACCGCTTCGAGCTGGCGATTGAACTACCTATCCCTGAGACGCTGCGTCGGAAGGCCGGGAACGGGGGCTACGCTTTCGCCCGCTACGAGGTCGCGCTGGGCAAGGATGAGAAAAATGGAGAGTTGGTGATTGCTGGGGAGACTATGTGGCTCCTTCCTAAGCCTGAACCCAGACGACGTGATTCCAGACAGCTTAGACTGTTCCCCATGGAGCCAGATAAGCCAGACACCATATTGTTGAAAAGAGCGCCTTCAGGATGGCGTAAGATCGTCAACAAAGTAGAAGGCGGAAACGATTATTTTCAATCTGAAACCAGCAAGTGGAACATTATGTTCCGCGTGGGTCCCCACAAAGCAGCGTTAGCCGGTTTGCCTGAGGATGTAGATCGTTTTCCGGTGGCTATCTGGGTACGCAACTTGCTGTTGGAAGGCATCCACGTACTGGCCCTGAACAGCGCGGCCATGCGTCAGCCTTCCAGTCCATCCGGGCCTCGCACCTTTGGCGTGGACGGCTCTAACCTGCCACTCGTGGTTCAGGACCTCAAGATAAACCATCCTGAGATTTTTCAGGAATGGGTGGAACACGTTCAAACAGTGCTCGAGGATGTGCAAACAATCGACGTGATCGAGCGCCCGGAAGACCGTCATCTATATCTGGCCGTGAAGTATGCGTCTGGAAGTGACCCTGTTCCTTCCTGGCTGCTCTCCGATGGCACGTTGCGGCTGTTGGCGTTGACCTTGTTGGCCTACGTGCCAGAACATCAGGGTATTTATCTGATCGAGGAGCCAGAGAATGGAATCCATCCGCGCGCCATCGAAGCGGTTTTTCAATCCCTTTCGTCAGTGTACGATGGTCAGGTGCTCCTGGCAACTCACTCGCCACTTATTTTGGGGTTGGCGAAGCCGGAGCAAATCCTCTGCTTTGCCAGAACCCCATCTGGGGCCACCGACATTGTAACAGGACGAGAGCACCCTCGCCTGCAAGATTGGAGAGGCCAGACAGATTTGGCTACCCTATACGCTTCGGGGGTGTTGGGGTGAACCACGAAGCTTCGCCTCAAAAGGACCTGGTCGTGCTGGTTGCCGACAGGCAGCAAGAAAGGACGATCAAAACACTACTGGATGAGCGAAGAGATTCCCTGGGCATCCGTCCATTGACCTACGATATATTTTCTCACCCCAACCACGATCCAGGAGTCTATCGTGATGCAGGAGGGTTTCTGGCAGTTTTGGTAAGACAGTACCGATACGCTCTGGTACTGCTCGATGTGGCGTGGGAGGGAAGCCCCGGCAACGCCCAACAAATCGAGAAAAAGGTTCAGGATGATCTAAACCATAACGGCTGGGAGGAGCGTAGTGCGGTTATCGTTCTGGACCCTGAGCTTGAAACCTGGGTCTGGTCCCACTCATCACACGTTCCCTCCGTGTTAGGCTCTAACTGGTCAAGCATTCGTGAGTTAGCTGAGAGCGAAGGTTACTGGCGGGCAGAGGCAGCAAAACCGGATCGCCCGAAGGAACTGCTGGAGGCCGTGTTACGTCAAGGTCGTCGCCACCGCTCGACAGCTTTATTCGCGAAATTGGCACGTAAGGTGGGGCTTAGAAAATGTACCGATCCTGCCTTTGTTCGATTCCGAAAGGTATTGGCTGAATGGTTCCCGGCATCCGACACATAGGCTCCTATACCCCTTCTTGCTAAGAAGATAGAGGGAATATGGGCTCCAGCCCCTTGCTCGACTTAGCCACTTGCGCTTCTTCCTCCTCGGAGAGGGGGGCAAACTGGTCGGCGGCATCGCAGGCCCACCATAGAAGCTCGGCGTGGCTGGAGCTGACCGCGGCGGTGACGGGCCTGGAGAGCGTGAAGCGCAAAGCCAACGCTGCTTCTTCGGGATCCTCTACCGGCATATACCAGCACTTGGGCCACTTCCCTTCCTCGCCCTCTTTCCACGTCCTTTTAGCCAGGGCCTTCAGGGCCAGGATGCCCACCCCTTTCTCCTGCGCTTTCGCCAGCACCCTGGGGCCAAAATTGCCCTGGTGCCAGCACACCCAGTTGAAGGGAAAAAGGATGCTGTCAAACTCGAAGCGGTCCAACAGGGCCAGGGCCGCCTCCTCAGAATGGGCGGAAAACCCCAGGTAGCGGGCCACTCCCTGCTCCCTGGCTTTCAAAAAGACTTCCATCGCCCCGCCCGGCCCCATGATCTGCTCCACGTCTTCCAGGGTTGTCACCGCGTGGAGTTGATACAGATCGAGATAGTCTGTGCGCAGGCGCTCTAGAGAGCGACGCAGGTCCGCGGATGCGCCTTCCTCCGTGCGTTCTTCGGTCTTGCAGGCCAGGAACACGGACGAGCGGTAAGGCTCCAGGGCAGGCCCCAGACGCTCTTCCGCATTCCCGTAGCCCGGCGCGACGTCGAAGTAATTGATGCCTCTCTCCACCGCCTGGGCTACCAGACGGCTGGCTGCGGAGGGTGCCTCATCTCTGACCACCATGCCCCCAAAGCCGACCATCGAGAGTTTTTCACCTGTTCTGCCTAATAAACGCTTCTCCATCTGTTCTCACTCTCCTTCATCCATCACATGCTGCTTGCTGCTACCGGCCGATCGTTCAGGCGGCCCATTCCTGCCCATGGGGGTGGATCAGGGCCTTCACGTCCTGTTTGGCGCGCAGGTTCTCAAACGCCGTCTCCCACTCCTCAAGCGCATAATGGTTGGTGATCATGGGCTCCAGGTTGAAGACCTCACGGTCCAGCAGGTCGATGGCGTGCTCCCAGGTTTCACGGCCATTCCAGCTCCAACTGCCGCGGATGTCGAGCTGTCCCAGGCTGACCTCGTCGAGGTTGACGGTGATTTTGCGCCCCCACAGGCTGATGAACACGATCACGCCCTTGCCGCCGGGGCCTTCGTGGGCTTTGCGGGCGCAGTCTACGGCGTGCTGGACGCCCTCCTGGCTGGCCGAGCACTCCAGCACGAACTCGGCCCCTTTGCCGCCCGTGATCTCCATCACGGCCTTTTGCGGCCCATCTTCCGAGTACAGGGTATAATCCGCCCCGCACTGCCTGCCGATCTGCAACCGTTTTTCGTCGCTCTTGAGGCCGATCAGGATGACGCGGCGCGCCCCGCAGACTTTGGCGTACTGGACGCCCATGATGCCCATCGGCCCAGGGCCTACCACCACCACGTCGTCGCCCACTTTCACCTGCGCCCGCTCTTGAATGAGATGATGCGTAGCCACGATAGGCTCCGCCAGGCAGGCGTGATCCAGCGACACGTGGTCGGGCACGCGATAGATCACGTGCTCCGGCACACGCATAAACGGAGCGTAAGCCCCATCGATGGTGACGCCGAGCCAGTCGCCGCCCCCGCACTCGATGTCGGCCACGAATTTGTGGCCCTCTTTGAGGCGAGTCACGTTCTGGCCCACCTTGTATGCCACGCCAGAAAACTCGTGCCCCAGAGTGACCGGCGCCCGGTAAAAGTGCCGGTCCTCCTGAATCAACAAATCGCTGCCACACACGCCGGCAGCATAGACCTTCATCAATACGTCGTTCGGGCCGATCTCCGGGGTTGGCACCTCGCACAGTTCGACGCGCCCCACGCCCTCAGCGATTTTGCGTAGTGCTTTCATTCGATTCGTCCTCCTGTGATTAAGCTAATGCTACTGGTTTCTTGATGCGGTCGATAAGGCAGGTCGTTTTCTCCTCGTTATCGATGTCGAGGACCCGTTAAAAAAAAACGGTGTCCGACCGCGGCACTGTAATTGTATTCTTGCCCTATGATTTTGTCAAGTTCTGAGCCGGTGGGGTGCGTCCTATATTTTGGGCGGGCGCCAGTGGTTGCTACCTCTCTCTCTTGTCTTTTTTGCTTTGGAGAGGTTTTGTAGTATAATCTATCAGGTAGTCAGCTCTGGGAAGGGGGCTTTATCGCTATTTGATGGAGAAAAAGGGAGCAAGATTGATGGAGATGAACCAGGTTCTTGAAGGGATCACAGTGATCGATACCACCCAGGCCCTGGCCGGCCCCTATTGCACCATGATGCTGGGCGACCTGGGAGCAGATGTCATCAAGGTGGAGAGGCCCAAAGTGGGCGATCAGTCGCGGGGTTGGGGGCCGCCCTTTTTGGAAGGGGAGAGCGCCTATTTTCTGTCCATCAATCGCAACAAACGGAGCATTACCCTCAACCTCAAGACCAGCGAAGGGGTGGAGATCGTGCACCGCCTGGTCGAACAGGCCGACGTTTTCGTCACCAACGTGCCCCGCATCGAGTCGCTGCGCAGGCTGAGGACCGATTACGATACCCTTCAGGCCCTCAATGCCGGCCTGATCTACTGTTCCATCAGCGGCTACGGGATGAGCGGCCCCCAGGCCGGGCGGGGAGGCTACGACGTCGTCATCCAGGGCGAATCCGGCCTGATGAGCATCAGCGGCGAACCCGAGGGGGAGCCTATCCGCTATCCCATCCCCATCGCCGACATCACCACCGGCATCTACAGCGCCATGGGCATCCTCGCCGCCTTGCTGGTGCGGGAGCGGAGTGGTAAGGGGCAGTACCTCGACATGGCGCTCCTGGAGTCCCAACTGGCCTGGCTGACCAATGTAGGAGGCGCCTACTTCGCTACCGGGGAGCGCCCCAAACGCCTGGGCAACGCTCACCCCAACATCGTACCCTATCAGCCTTTCAAGGCTAAAGACAAATACATCATCGTTGGGGTCGGGACGGAGCAGATGTGGGGCGCTTTCTGTCGCATCCTGGGTCTGGAGGCGACGGTTATGAACGATCCTCGTTTCGCCACCAACCCGGCTCGCAGCTCTAACAGGGCGGAGTTGATCCCCCTTCTGGAGGAGGTTATTGCCCGGAAAGAAGCGGCCTTCTGGCTGGAGCGTTTCCTGGGAGAAGGCATCCCTTGTGGCCCTATCAACTACGTGGACGAGGTCCTGGCCGAGCCCCAGGTGACGAGTCGGGGGGTCATCGTGCAACTGGAACACCCGCTGATCGACACCGTTCAATCTATTGGCAACCCTATCCGTCTCTCCGAAACGCCTGTCAGTTATCGGCTTCCCCCGCCTCTGCTGGGTCAGCACAACGAAGAAGTGTTGAGCGGACTGGGGTATGGGCCACAGGAGAGGGCAGGATTCAAAGACAGAGGAGTGATATAAGTGACGTAGATGGGGGTCAGGGTCATCCTGACCGGTGCAGACGAGCTTTCCGGCCTGGCCGGGGTAGCAGGGAGTGTCAGAAATTATGGACGCCAACGAACTTATCACACGATACGCGGTGGGAGAGCGCAGCTTTGTCGGAGCAGATTTGCGGGGGGTAAACCTGCAAGGGAGTACTCTGCGAGGGATCACCCTGAACAGGGCCAATCTGAGAGCGGCTGATCTGAGATTGATCGATCTGGGCTGGGCTGACCTGAGCTGGGCTAACCTGAGCCAGACCGACCTGCGGGAGGCTAACCTGCGCTGGGCTAACCTGGAAGGAGCTGACCTGCGCGGGGCTAACCTGTGTGAGGCTAACCTGCACGGAGCCGACCTGAGTAAAGCCGACCTGCGCGGAGCTGATCTGCGCTGGACTGACCTGTACGGAGCCGATCTTAGCTCGGCTGATCTGCGGGGGGCTGACCTGAGCTGGACCGACTTGCGGGAGACTGACCTGCGTTGGGCTGACCGTTAAGCTCTCAGATGGGCCGCCCGCCCCGAAGCGGGATAGCAAAACCGGCCTGGTCTCGTATGTCCTCCACGAGAGCGGGCCGGTTTGACTTTATTC
>DAOULT010000190.1:0-29661 GCA_034417895.1 Anaerolineae bacterium
GAACTGTCCACTTCCCCTGGGGCGAAGCCCGCCGCCTTTAACCCCAGGTTGTTGGCGTAAGCGTACCCGCCATTGATCTGGCTGGCGATGAGTTGGGCCTGGGGAAACTCGCGGCGCACCATAGCCAGGCTGTCGTCGGGGGAACAGTTATCCACCACCCAGACTGTGTAATCAAAATCGCCCTGGCTATTATAGAGGGAGTGCAGACAGTCCCTTAATAGATTACAGGTGTTGTAGTTGACGATGACGATGGCTAAGTCTTTGGCAGACAAGGCATCCTCCGTCGTGACGCTCAGCCCAGATTATATCACAATAACGGTAATTCTACAAGATCGAGTCAAGGGCCGCCGCCAGGATCGGGCTGGTTCTGCACCGTGATGACAAAAGTGACCGTTCCTCCGCCGGTTCTCTCCGCCGCATCGAGACATTGTACGTAAGCCCGACCATCCTCGCCAGCCAGCCCCAGAGCGGCGGGCTCCGCCCCCCGACTTAAAGCCACGTAATAGGGCATTAACGAGGCCAAAGAATGGAGACAGAGAGCGTCTGTGTCCTCCAGGTTGAGGCGATATCCATCGTCCACCACAATGCGATCCCCAACCTCATAAACAGGACACTGCCCTTTGATATCTGCCACCTCGATGAGCAATTTCCCGACCATCCTCAGTCCCTCGCATCAGGAGATTTTCAGGGTCCCCAGGAAATGCGTTCTTCGATCCAACCCCTGGCTGAATACCATTCCCGCACCGGATATCCGTCTATCTGCCCGCTGATGTCGAAGAGTTTGCGTTGATTGCTGCCGTCGACGTTCATAACCCAGATGCCCCACCCCCCATCTCGATCCGAGACAAAAGCGATGCTGCCGCCATCAGGCGACCAGGTGGGCAGGCCATCGTTGGTCGGGTTTTGGGTCAGATTTCTAAGCCCGCTGCCATCGGTGTTGACGATGTACACCTCCCAGTTGTCATCAACGCAAGACATGAAAGCGATTCTGTCCCCCTCAAGCGAGGGCGCAGGGTTGGTATCGGACGGATCGTAGGTTAATCTCATCTCCCCGCTTCCATCAATGTTCGAGATGTGAATACCAAAGCAATTGCTGGTTATGTCGCATTTCTTGTAAACGATGCGTCCATCGGGCATCCAGTCGGGGCCTTCGCCGAAGATAGGCTGATCGATGCATTGCAATTTGTGCTCGTCAGAGCCTTCTTGACCCACCTGCCAGAGACGTGGCAGGTGGTCGCCTTCGCTCCTGGAGAAGTAGACCAGAATCAGGCTATTGAGCGACCAGCTAGGCCGTGCATCTTCGAGAGAGAAATGCTCTGTTATCCGCCTCGGCTCTGTTCGGTCAACATTCATGATCCACAACCCCCGGCCATTGCCTTGCCAGGAGCGGAAAGCCAGCTTGCTGCCGTCAGGGTTGATGTCCGGCTGGCTGGCTTCCTCGCGGGCCAGATAACGGCTGCTGCCGTCGGGGTTGGCGATGTAGATGTCGTAAGTTTCGCACTCATTGTCAAAAACAGGGAAGGCTATTTTGCCCGTCGTTCCAGAAGGGGGTGAGCCTGCTCCTCCTCCCTCTCCCTCGCTAGGCGGCGGTGGCGGCGGTACTACTCTGACCACGACCCAACCATCTACCAGGTTGTAACCATCGTTGACGATTACGTGAATGGAATCGGAGCCTGGAGTGTCGGGAGCGATATAGATTACGACATTATCGCTTATTGCCCCGGACGGAACCTGTCCTCTCACGGCCGACCAGGTATAAGTTAGCCTGTCCTCTTCGGGATCGTTGGCGATAGCCGTAAGCACGGACTGCTCTCCTGGTTGCACATCTGACGGTGAGGCGGTAACATTCATACTGGGTGGCTGGTTTATTTCCTGGTATTCATCACACTTTATCGGACTGAGCGCAGATACAGACTTCGGCAGTAGACTGGCTTCTTTGACGAAAATAAAAGCAATGACCAGGGTGCACAGAAAACTGATGATCATCTGACATTTCTTCATCTCTTTTCTTTCCCCTCCTAAAAGAAGTCGTATGACTCAAGGCATAGGCATCACTGTATCTTGACCACAATAGTCTCTTCTACCTCATTATAGCCGTCCCTGACGACTACTCTAACAGTAGCATCTCCCGGTGTGTTGGGAGCGGAATAGATTACGTAAGACTCGCTCCTTGGCTCAGTCGGGATCTGCCCTCGATCAGCCGTCCACTCATAGGTCAGTTCATCATCTTCGGGGTCATTAGCGACGGCGGTGAGTATGACGGATGAGCCAGGGGGTACCTTATCCCGCGCAGGCATGATTTTAACGCTGGGCGGCTGATTTGCGCCAGGTGGTAGGGTTGGTATGGGTGTGTTCGTAACTGTAGGCGTGAGAATGGGAGTACTCGTGGCGGCTGGTAGCGTGGGGCTTGCTATCCGGGGTACTGTCGGTGTTGCCTGGGGCCCAGGCGCAAGCTTTTTAAGTAGGTCAGGCCCGAACAACAACGCGAACAATGACACCAGCACAGCAGCGAGGATGGGTGCTAGCAGCTCTACCACGACTTCTGAGAGAAAATTCCTGAGAAAAGAGCGCCATCCTCTCTTTTCTCCTTCCGGTTGGCCCGTCTTCGCAGCTAGCAGTGCCTGGCGCATATCTTCTACGGATTGATATTGTTTCCCTCGACCCAGGGCTTTCAATAACACGTCCTGTAGAGAGCTAAACAAACTACCTGGGACTTGTCTCGGACGCAGTCCATCAAAGGTCTGCCCATGACGCAGAGCTTTTAATAATACGTCCTGTAAAGATCTAGACAAACCACCCAGGGCTCGTCTTGGATACAGATTATCAAAAGGCTGCCCGGTCAGCAATTCGTGCAATATCAGGCCCAGAGACTCCATCTCCGAGCTTTCATCCCTTGCCTTGTCATCCGAAGTGATGCCCATGCCAGGAATTCTCGCCCATACTTCCCCTACCTGCGGTTCTGTTCTCGTTAGAAGTATGTCATAAGATTTGATATCTCCGTACAGGAAACCGTTAGTATGAATTTCTTGTAGCCCCTGACATATCTCGATAGCAAGGCGGATGACCGCCTGTTGCGGAAGATTTCTTCCTTTGCGAATCATCCAGGCCAGCGTGGCGTCATATTCGCACTCGAAAACCATGTAGCTGTAGCCGGAATCTTGTGATATTACTTCTTTAACGGTTGCAACGTTGGGATGTTCGATTTCCAGAGGTCTTGCTTCTCTTCTAGCCATCTCCGGCGATAACGCTTTGAGGGTTACTCTTCGACCCTGGGGATCCTCCGCCACGTAAACGGTGCCAAATTCTCCTGTTTCTTTTTCTCTATAGCGAGAGAGTTTCTTAACCTCGTATTTACCAATCTTATCACCACCAGATGGCATTTGCCCACCTCAATTATTCGCCCCCTTTGGCGAAGTCATCTTCATTACAGAACAACCATTAATAATAGGAACTTTTCATCTCTTAGCAGTATGCCTCTGTCCTATATACGCATTACTTGCTGGTATAAGTATACCAAAATTCGCCTTTTTTGTAAACTTGAAATTTACCAAAAAGCTCTGCCCGTATCTTCGAGCATAGCAGCAGAGGAGTAAAAAAAGCCCAGACCAGGCTGGGCGTCAGGGTGGGGGTGATTATTCCGAAGACAAAGGGGAAAAATGATCTGGCGGGCCGGGACAAAATGGCTGCCCTCGGCCTTGCGCTGTAGCCCCTAACTTTTTATGTACTTTCGCCATATCTCATTTTCCCTGACCTCTCCCAGGAGAGCCAGGGCCACGTACTGCGGTCGTCGAGGTCTGGCGAGCAGGCTCATGCCGACCTCCTCCGGCGTGTGGTCTCCTTTCCGTCCGTTACAGGACTTACAGGCTGTGACCACGTTTTTCCAGGCAGTTTTTCCCCCCCTGGAGCGGGGCAGGACGTGATCGACGGTCAGGTGTCCAGAACTATAGCGGCGACCACAATACTGACAGATGTAATTGTCTCTGAGCAACACCGTGCGGCGAGAAAGGGGAGGCCCGAAGCGCCGGGGGATCTTCACGTAATAGACCAGACGGATAACCAGCGGCACCGGCAGGGAAAGCTTTTCCGAACGAAGCCGTCCTTCGGCGGCCTCCACAATCTCTGCTTTCTCCTTGAGCAGAAGGATGATAGCTCTTCGTATGGGGACAATATTCAAAGGCTCATAAGTCGCGTTGAGGACCAGCACACTTTGCATCTCAGCCCTTCCTCCATAAAGACAGAGCCAACAGGTGACCAACGGGACTCGAACCCGCAACCTTCTGGGCCACAACCAGACGCTCTACCTTTGAGCTATGACCACCATCTAGCTTAACTCGACTCGTTCAGGGGAGTCGGGGATAGCTCCCCTACGTGGCTTTGCTCGGTTTCGGACTGACAACTCGGGGGCGAGGATTCGAACCTCGATTAAGGGATCCAAAATCCCCTGTCCTGCCGCTAGACGACCCCCGAACGTTCTGGTCTTAAATATAGCATAATTTAAGTTGGATGTCAATTCTCATCACGGTTTCTCAGCGGAACTATCTTCGTCTCCGAGGATTCTTGCTGCTCCTGTTCTTTGCTTTCCTCTTTGCCGAACTCTTTGAACCCTTTAGCCAGTTGGTGTAGCCGTTGGGCCACGGCATAATTGACCGTCCCTTCGGGATAGGCGCCATCCTCCTGACGCTCTCCGGCTTCCAGGCCGGTCAGGATAGTAATGCCTTCGTCGATGGTGCGGACGGGATAAATATGGAATTTTCCGGCGTGGACGGCCTCCACCACGTCTTCGCGCAAGGTGAGGTTAGGGATGTTCTGTTCGGGGATGATGACCCCTTGCTGGCCGCTCAGGCCCTGCGCGCGGCACACGTCAAAGAAGCCCTCGATCTTTTTGGTCACTCCGCCCACGGGCTGGATGTCTCCTTGCTGGTTGACTGACCCGGTGACGGCGATGCTTTGCTTGAGAGGCACATTAGCCAGGCTGGACAGCAGGGCGTATAGCTCGGTGGAAGAGGCGCTGTCGCCCTCTACTCCTTCGTAGGATTGCTCAAAGCACAGGCTGGCCGACAGGCTGAGGGGCAAATCCTGAGCGTATTTGCCGCCCAGGTAGCCGGACAGGATGAGCACCCCTTTGTCGTGGATGTTGCCACTCAATTTGGCCTCCCGTTCGATGTTGATGACTCCGGCCTGGCCCATGTAGGTTCGGGCCGTGATGCGCGAGGGCCTGCCGAAGAAATAGTCGCCCAGGGAGATGATGGACAGGCCGTTAACCTGGCCCACCACCTGCCCCTCGGTATCGACCATGATCGTGCCCTGGCCGATGCGTTCCCGGATGCGCTCCTCCACTTGGTTCGAGCGATAGACTCGCTCCTCAATGGCCTGCTGCACATCGGCGGCGGTGACCAATTCGTGGCTGTTCCGCCTGGCCCAATAGCTGGCCTCGCGCACGACGTCGGCCACGTGAGCGAAGCGGGTGGTCAGCTTGCGCTGGTCCTCGACCAGCCGCGACCCGTATTCCACCACCCTGGCTACCGCCTCCAACTCGAAGTGTTTAAGGTTTTCCTCCTGGCAGCGGGCGTGGATGAAAAGAGCGTATAGCTCTTCGTTCTCCGGCGTCCAGTCCATGTCGGAGGCGAAGTCGGCCCGCACCTTGAAAAGCTTCTGAAACTCGTCGTCCAGAGAGTAGAGCAGATAATAGGTGGTGGGATCGCCGATGAGCACTACTTTAACGTCGAGGGGGATCGGTTCAGGAGCCAGCCCCACGGTGGCGACCAGGCTTACCTGCTGGCTCATCTCCTCCAGGCGGATCTCTTTGTTTCTGAGCGACCTCTTGAGAGAATCCCAGGCCAGGGGATTGCCGAGCACCGCTTTGGCATCGACGATCAGATAGCCCCCGTTGGCCTGATGTAATGCTCCCCCTCTGATCATGCTGAAATCGGTCACCAGAGCGCCGAACTCGGCCTTGTGCTCGATGCGCCCCACCAGGTTGTAATAGGTAGGGTTAGCCTCCACCACCACCGGGGCTCCTTTTGTCTGGCAGTGGTCAACCATGACGTTGACCCGGTAGCGGTCAAAAGGAGAAGTAAAGCGGGAGAGAGGAGAGGTGGGCATCGGTCTGTCCCTGTCTGCTTCTTCCTTCTCCGCCTTCTCCGGGCCGCTCTTGAACACTTCCACCTTCTGGATAATGTCTTGACGCATGGCCTCCAGGTGGTTGACCAACTCTTCGTTGGCGGCGTATTTTTCCTGGAGGACGTCGAAGAAGTGCCCGACGGCGAAAGCGGCGATCTCTTGATCCAGATTGCGCAGTCTGGATTTGGTGTCCTTTTCCATCTCCCTGATCTGGCGCATGACCTTCTCCAACTCCTCCTGCACGATCGGACGGCGCTCTTCGAAGCCTTTCCTGGTCTCTTCCTCAAGCTGCTCGTACTCTTCGGGGCTTAACACCTTATCCTCTATTTTGGGCACGATAGCCAGGCCCATCGCCGTCCTGCCCAGAGCGAAACCCTGCTCGGAGGCGTAGGTTTCCATACTCTGGAAAGCTTCTTTGCGCTGCTCTTCCAGTTGGCGGACGATCCTGGTCTGGTGTTGGGCGTACTCTTCGCTTTCGAAGGCGCGGGGGATTTCTTCGCCCAGGTTCTTGATAAGCTCGTCCATGTCGTCGCGGAATCGGCATCCTCCGCCTGGCGGCAAACTGATGGCCCGCGGACTGTACTGGTCCTCGAAGTTGTTGACGTAAACCCAATCGTCGGGCACGGGCCTTTGGCGCGCTTTCTTCTCCAGAAAGGTCTGGATGGTGGTCATCCGCCCACTCCCACTTGGCCCCAGGACGTAGATGTTATAGCCGTAGCAAGGGATGTCGATCCCGAAATCGATAGCCCGCGTGGCCCGTTCCTGACCGATGATCTGGGATAGCCGCGGTAGTTCGGCGGTGGATTCAAATTTCAGGTCTTGGGGTTCGCAAACCCGCCTAAGCTGGTCGGCCGATAGTTCTCTGATTTCAGGTGACATAATCATCTCCTCCAGTTCTGATTATTGCTTTATCGCCGTCGCCCACTATTTTATCACAAATTTGAGGGATTGACCAGAAAAGCCGACCAGTTTCCACGCTCTCCGTTCTTCCGCCCCTTCGCGCTTCGATCCGTTAAATCCGTTGACCGCGTCGGCCTCGTTATTGTACAAAAATACGGAAGGTGATATAATATGGACGGGGGAAAGAGGAAAAGATGGACAAGGTTTATTACGCCGCCTTCCATACGTCGTTAGGGGAAATGCACCTGGCCTCCACCGCGCAGGGGGTGTGCAGGATACGCCTGCCTGAAGAGAGCCAGGAAGGTTTTTTTCGCTGGCTGCACAGGTTCTTCGGCGAGGATAACGCCTTTGAGAGCGCGGAGTGGAGCGAGGCGGTGGTGGCCGAACTGGAACGCTATCTGGCCGGGGAGTTGAGGGAGTTCGATTGCAGCCTGGACGTGCGGGGCACGGACTTCCAGCGGGCGGTGTGGGAGGAGATGCGTCGCCTTCCCTACGGGACGACCTGCACCTACGGAGACATCGCCCAGGCCATCGGCCACCCCCGGGCCTACCGCGCCGTGGGAGCGGCCAGCGCAGCCAACCCCTTGCCCATCGTCGTCCCCTGCCACCGCATCATCGGGCGGGACGGCTCGCTCCGAGGCTACGGCGGCGGCCTGGAACTCAAAGAGGCTCTGCTCAAACTGGAGGGCGTTATCCTGCTGTAAGAGCGGTTCATCTCAGGTAGTTGACCTTTCTGTTTATTGAGAGTATAATAGATTTGATATCCCACACAATGGGTAGCAATATACTTTCCACTTATACCACTAATAAGTAAGCCTTCACAAAGGATAAGTATATGAGTAATTTCGCGGCGACAATTCCCATGAATGAAATAGAGGAATTCTGCCGACGCTGGAAGATCCGTGAGCTGGCATTGTTCGGCTCTGCTTTGGGCGATGACTTCGGCCCTGACAGCGACCTGGATATTCTGGTCACTTTTGCTGCTGATGCTGAATGGGGGTTGCTTGATCATGTCCAGATGCAACAAGAGCTACAGACATTGTTGCAACGCAGCGTAGACCTTATTAGCAAACGTGCTGTCGAGCGTAGTCCTAACTGGTTACGTCGCCAAGAAATACTAAATACCGCCTATATTCTCTTCTCTGAACAAGAGGCAACTCATGCAACGGGATGAGGCCATTATACTTGATATCGTCAAGGCTGCTCGCTTGGTGTCGGCATTCATACAAGATATGGCGAATGAGTTATCCTAAAAATAGCATCCTGTATTTCCGGTATCAGCCATGCAAGATTATCAACTGCGGCAGCGCGAATATCTGTTAGAGATCAGTCGGGCCATGACCTCCAGGCTCGACCTGCCCTCGGTGCTGCGGCTGATCATTCAGAGCGCGGTGGAGATGCTCAGGGGGCAGGTGGGGCTTATTGCCCTGCGCCGGGCGGACGGCGAGTTTAGAGTGCGGGCTAGCTACGGCCTCAGCCCCCATTTTTTACCTCTTTTCGCTCCTCTATTGACCGACATTCCTCATAACAATATAACAAGCCATCCTGCTGGCTGGCAGATTCCCGATCTGCGCCTTAAACTCAGTCTGGTGACCGCGGCAACCGGCCTTAATCTGCGGCAGGTGGTGGCTCTGCCGATGGTGATGGAAGAATCGCTTATCGGGGTCATCTACATCTTTCGCTCCGAAGGCGTGATTTTCTCGGTCAACGACCGCCAAGTGTTAGCCAGCCTCGCCGATCAGGCCGCTATTGCCGTCCGTAACGCTACCCTTTATCAACAGGTCATGGCCGAAAAGCGTCTCTCGGATGCCATCATCGACAACAGCGCCGATGGGGTGATGATCCTCGATCAGGAACGTCGTATTTTGGTCTTTAACCGCGCTTTATCGAACATGACAGGCTGGTCGCCGCAAGAAGCGCTCGGTCGTTCCTGCCACGAAGTGCTCGCTCTGCACGACCGACGGGGGCGGGATATCTGTCGGGAGGAATGTCCTTTGTGTGGTCTGTCCCCTGACGAAGACCTCTACGTCGAAGGCGACCTTAAACGCGCAGATGGTCAGGTTTTCACGGTGGGCGTCACCTATACCCCCCTGTTCAACGAGGAAGGTTTGCTGTTGAACATCATCGCCAACGTGAACGATATCACCCGTTTTCGCGAAGCGGAGGAGATGAAGTCCACTTTTATCTCCGTCGTCTCTCACGAACTTAAGACCCCCGTGGCGCTCATCAAAGGCTACGCCGGTACTCTGCGTCGGGAAGATGCCCAGTGGGATGAGGACACGGTGCGTGAAGGACTGACCATTATCGAAGAAGAAAGCGACCGTCTGGTGCGCCTGATCGATAACCTGCTGGAAGCCTCTCGCGTCCAGGCCGGGGGCCTCAAGCTGGAGATGAGCTACTTCAATCTCCCCAAACTGGCGAAAAAGGTGGTGGACGGTTTCCGGGTGCAGACTGAAGAGCACGAATTTCGGTTGGATTTTCACCCCGATTTCCCGCTCATCTACGCCGACCAGGAGCGTCTGTACCAGGTGCTTTCCAATTTGGTCAGCAATGCGGTCAAATATTCGCCGCAAGGGGGCACTATCCGGCTAGGGGGCCGGGTTGATGGTCATTGGGCCACCATCTACGTGGCCGACCAGGGAATTGGCATCCCGCTGGAAGAACAGAAACGCATCTTCGAACGTTTCTACCGCGTAAGGAACGACCTGAGCCGCACCATCCAGGGCGCGGGCCTGGGACTTTACCTGTGCCGGGCTATCGTCGAGGCGCACGGGGGACGTATCTGGGTGGAAAGTACCCCAGGCAAAGGGGCGATATTCGCTTTCACCCTGCCCCTGCGTGAGCGTCCGGGTTAGAGAGGCCAAAGAAAATGGTGTCACCTGAAGATAAAATGATCCTGGTGGTAGACGACGAACCGCGCATGGTCAAGTTTGTGCGCATGAACCTGGAACTGGAAGGCTATCAGGTCAGTGAGGCCGGAAACGGCCTGGAGGCGCTGGATAAGGTGCGAGAAGAGTTGCCTGCTCTGGTCCTGCTGGACGTGATGATGCCTGAGATGGACGGCTTCGAGGCCCTGGAGCGTATCCGTGAGGTCTCTACTGTGCCGGTCATTATTCTGACCGTTAAAGGTGACGAGGACGATCTCATTAAAGGTCTGGAGTTGGGCGCCGACGACTATATCACCAAGCCCTTTTCTCCCCGGGAGTTAGCCAGCCGCATCAAGGCGGTGCTGCGTCGCACGGAGATGGTGCCCCCGCTGGAGAAAACAGCCCTCACCATCGATGAGGACCTGACAGTTGATTTCCAGCGTCACGAGGTCATCGTGAAAGGCCAGCCCGTCAGGCTCCGTCCCACAGAGTATAGACTTCTTTATCATTTAGTCAACAATGCCGGTTGGGTTCTGTCTCATAGCACCCTCTTATCAAAAGTATGGGGCTGGGAGTACAGGGACGAATCCCACCTTTTGAGACTTTACATAACATACCTCAGACAGAAAATCGAACCGGACCCCTCGCATCCCAAATATATCCTGACTGAAAGAGGAGTAGGGTATAAATTTGTGGACTTCAGGCGAGACGGCTGACCCCGAAGATGTGACTCCCCTGGATTGAACTGCTCCATCTTTCCTCAAAAGTTGCGGGTCTGTCCCAAGTTTTAGGGGATAAGGTGCCTGGCACTTTTGGAAGCAGATATGACCGCCGACCCTTTGGGTTTCTAAAACCCGAAGGGTCGGCGGTCACACGCCCCGATGAAACCAACTGCTTTCATACTAGTGCCAGGCACCTTCCAAAAATCTGAGACGCACCCTAAAGTTGCCCTGAATAGGACTAAAGTACTATTCACAAACGGCGTATTTTGTGGTATAATATATACGTGTAAAAATATGGTAAAGCAAATTTTGGTTCTTGCTTAGGGGCTATCTCGAATCGGTTGACCTTCTAGCCGCATCTTCGCTTTAGAAACGTGCCTGGGTAACGGGCGATGTAATTCCTCGTGACTGTATGATCGTTTTCCCTAAACGCTAAACAGCTCTTCGCCCACCGGAGGAATAGCTCTACTCTCCCCCGGAGATGATGTGAAAACTGAATAAGCATTAGCTTGCTCTGTTTATCTTTGGACCGCACCATCAGGACAAAGGCTGGAGTCTTATATATTCTATCCTTCGTCTTTTTTATATAGCCACAACTGTGTGAGGAGGGAGCGCCATGAGCACGTTCAAAGACTTGCTAATGAAGAGCCTGTACCTGCTGGTTTGCCTCAGTCTGCTGGGGACAATCGTACCCCCGGCTGAGGCCACCGCCGCCCCGCCGCTTTTGCAGGGGGCCGGTGAACCCTCTGTAGTGGAGGAGACACTCCCTCCTACGCCAACGCCGGTGTCTCAGCCGGGGGATGGAGACGCGCCCCCTGATGATCATTTCATCTACCTGCCGGTAATAGGCAAGGGCGCCGAAGGGCCTCCCTCTCCGCCTCCGCCCGAGGGGACAGAGGTGCTGGTCAAACCCGGCATTGGCGGAATCGCTGCCGCCGAAGATGGCAGCGTGCGAGCTATCTTCTCCCCCAAGTCGGTGGAGCAGGATACGTGGGTACGTTATCAACCCCTCGAACGGCCCATGATTATCACCCCCAGTCTCGCTGTCGGTGGGCCAGCTTTTTCGCTCACGGCCTGGGAAGATGTCACCGGCACGCCGGTAACACAGTTTCCCCACGATGTGACCATGGTGCCCGCTACCGAGGACACCCCGGCTTACGGCCTGGTCTCTCCCAGCATCGTCATCTCTGTGCGCTATACCGATGCAGACGTATGGGGCCTGGATTTGCGGACGCTTTCCCTCTACGCTCGCCAGGGGCCGGAGCAGGACTGGGAGCGCCTGCCCACTGCTGTCTATCAGGAGCAGAAGCTGCTGGTGGCTGAGGCAGATCACCTGAGCGAGTTCGCGCCTCTTGGGGGGCTGGCCTACAACTCCTCTCAGGACGTCAAACGCCTGGCCCTGGACCCTGACGACGATGTGGGTTGGGCTATCTGGCCCGGCGTGGGCGAGGTGCGTGAAATCACCTACAACATGCGCCTGGCGCGCGAAACCCGGCAACGCTTCGCCGACAACAAGTGTCAGATCGACATTTTGCTGACCCGCGACTCGGAAAGCCAAACGTTTGTTTCCCGCTCCACTCGCGCCCAGATGGCCCGCGACTTTGGGGCCGAAATGTTCACCACGCTGGCTTTCAATGCTCTCTACGGTCATCCCTGGGGCGTTGAGAGCGATGGCGGCGTGCGTGGTTGGGCGCGAAACGGCCATCCTGATGACGATGCCCTGGTCAACGAGTTTTTCAACCGTATCCAGGAGTACACTGGACGTCCCCATACCAGGCCGGTGCAGCACCCCTCTCTGTATCCCGATTTTGATGCCTTGCCAGGTAGCATGACCTACGGCCACATTGAAACGCTATTCATGGATCACGACTATGACTGGGTCGTCATCAGTGATCACTTCTCCCTGATTGTAGATGCTGCCTACGCAGCCCTTGCCACCCGCCTGGCCGAGATGGGCCTGGTCTGCGGCGACGATGGCGGTCCCCCTCCGCTGCCCGCGCCGCCCTCACCGGAGCTTCTTCAACGCCTGCGCGACCTGGGCCGCCAGAATTATCAGCGTTACGGCGCGGACCCGGTCAGCTTCTCCACCGGCAACCACGTCATCCAGGTCGGGCTCTTCCGCATCCCTGGTCGGGGGGGGCTGGATATCGATTTCACCCTCGCCTACAACTCCCAGGATGGCCGGGATGACCTCTTTGGCTACGGCTGGTCCTTCCCCTATAACGCCCGCGCCATTCACTACAGCGATGACTCCGTCAGTATAGCCCTGCACGATGGGCGCACTTACCACTACACCTGGAACGCCAGCGGCTACGACGCCCCCGCTGGCGTCTACGACACGCTGGAGAAAATCGATAATGGCTGGCGATGGACGACCCCCGATGGCACGGTGCTGACCTTCCAGGAGACGGTCGGCGGCCTGGGCATCCTGACCGAATGGCGCGACCGTCGTGGAAACGCGCTCCACTTCAGCTACGACCTGAGCGGTCAGGATAACTGGCAGAACGGCGATCCGGTGCCGCGCCCACCGCTCACCGAGATCGGCGACGATGCCGGCCGGACCATCACCTTCCAGTATGGTGGCGAAAGCCACGTCACCGGCCTGACCACACCCGATGGCCGGGCTTTCTCCTTTGCCTACACCGATGGCAACCTGACGGCCATCACCGACGCTAACGGCGGCACCCGCCGCTTCCAGTACGACGCCCGCCACCGCATCACCCACGAGTGGGACGAGGAGGACATACTTTACCTGCAAAGTGTCTACGATGACCGCGACCGTGTGATCGAGCAGATCGACGCCAAAGGCACCCATAGTTTCCTCGACTACGATCCCATCAACCGCGTGACCACCTTCACTGACAATCTGGGCCGCCAGGAGGTGTATAACTGGGACGAGGCCAACCGCGTGACCGACGAGCAGGACGGTAGCGGCGCTCAGGTGGTCAACGAGTACGACGACGACTACAACCTGACCCGGCGCACTGACGCCAATGGCAATACTACCGCCTACACCTACGACGAGCGGGGCAATGTGCTCACCCGCAGCGACCCGCTAGACCGGTATTCCATGTACGCAAGCGACGTGACCACCTACGCCTACAACGCTACCAACGACCTGGTCTCAACGGAGGACGCCCTGGGCAACGTCTCCACCTACGAGTACGACGCCGAAGGCAACCTGGTCAGAGCTACCGAACCCAACGGGGCCACGACCACGGCCACTTACAACGCCTGGGGGCAGCCCACCAGCATCACCGACGCTGAGGGGCACACCACCACCTACGAATACGATTCCTACGGCGACCGCACCAAAACCACCGACGCCGGGGGTAACGTCAGCACCTCCACCTACGATGCCGCAGGTCGAGAGTTGACCTTCACCGACGCCAACGGCCACGCTGCTCAATTTGAATACGACGATAACGATAACATCACAGCCATCATCGACCCCAAAGGCCGCCGCACCGAGTTCCGATACGATGGGAACGACAACCTGGTCTGGATGAAGGATCGGCGGGGCGGCATCACCACTTACGCCTACGACGAAAACCTCAAGCTGATCGAGGAGAAGGATCCGGAGGGGAACGTCACCCGCTACGGCTACGACGATGCCTACAACCGCATCTGGAGGCGCGACCCGCGCGGCCACGAAACCCGTTACGAATACGACGAAGCCTACAACCTCAGACGGGTGATCGACGCCAAAGGCGGAGTTACAACCTACGATTATGACGGCAACGGCAACCTGACCCGCGCGACCGATGCCCTGGGCAACGTCACGCGCATGGTCTACGACGCCTCCAACCGGCTCAAGTTCCTCATCGACGCCATGGGCGGACGAACGGAATATTGCTACGACGCCGAGGATCGCCTGATCCGCACCATCGGCCCGCGCGGCGAAGTGACCAACTACGAGTACGACAGCGTGGGCAACCTGGTGAAGTTCATTGACCCGCTGGCTAACGTGACCGCCTATCGGTACGACAAAGTGGGCAACCGCCGCTTCGTGACCGACGCCAGAGGCCACACCACCGAATACGTCTACGACCGCATTGACCGCCTGGTCAGGACAATCGACCCGCTCGGCCATCAGGTCGAGATGGAATACGATGGCGTGGGCAACGTCACCCGCGCCGTGGATGCCAGGGGTAACGTCACCTCGATGGCCTACGACGAAAATGACAACCTGGTCAGGATCACCGACCCACTGGGCGGCGCGGTCGAGTATGCTTACGACGAGGAGGATAACCGCGCCAGCGCCACCGACCAGCGGGGCCACACCACTACCTCCTCCTACGACCTTAACGGCCTGCTCACCCGCATTGTCGAGCCGGGCGGAGAGGAGACGCTATTTTCCTACGACCAGGCGGGCAACCTGGTCCGCCAGCGCAACGCCGACGGCCAGGAGACCAGTTACGCCTACGACGAACTCGACCGGCTCGTGTCCGAAACCGACCCGTTGGGCAACGCCACCACTTACGCTTACGACGCCCTGGGCCAACTCATCGCCCTCACCGACGCCGAAGGCCACACCACCCGCTATACTTACGACGCTCTGGGCCGTCTCGCCGCCGTGACCGATGCCCTGGACGGGGTTACGGCCTACGAGTACGACGTGGTGGGCAATCACACCAAAATCACCGACGCCAACGGGCGCGTCACCCACTTCGAGTACAACTTCCTGAACCAGCTCAAGAAGGAGATCAATCCCCTGGGCAAAGCCTGGGAGTACGCTTACGACGCAGTCGGCAACCTGACCCGCCGCGTGGATGGCAGGTGGCAAATGATCCACTACGACTACGACGCCGCCGACCAACTGGTCAGGATTCGCTACCCGGATGGCAAGCGGGTGGAGTTCACCTACGACGAAAACGGCAACGAGCTTTCCATGGCCGACTGGAACGGCGTCACCACCCATGCCTACGACGCCCTTGACCGCCGCACCCAGACCGCCAGCTTCGACGGCCAGGCGATAAGCTACGAATACGACGCCGCCAGCAACCTCGCCGCCCTGACCTACCCCAACGGCCAGCGGGTGGCTTACGAATACGACGCCCACAACCGCCTGGAGAAAATGCACGACCCGGATAGCCTGACTGCCAGCTACACCTACGATCCATTGGGCCGCCTCAGCCAGGTGGTCAACCCCAACAGCACCGTAGCCGAATACAATTACGACGCTGCGGGCCGCCTGCGGGAGCTAACCAACCAGCGCGGGGCCGGCATACTCAGCGCCTACCAGTACACGTTAGATAGGGTCGGCAACCGCACCCAGACCGTGGAGACGCGCCAGCCCTTCGACGGCGCGGGCGATATGCAGGTCATCACCCACCACTACAGCTACGATGCGCTCTACCGCCTGACTGCCTCGGCCACCACCGAGCCGAACAGCGCCGTAGCTTACGAGTACGACCCGGTGGGCAACCGCTTGCGCAAGAGCGGCACGGCCTTAGCGCCCGATCCGACCAATCCCGTCCTGCCCATCTCCACCGAAGCGGTGGATGAAAGCTACACTTACAACGAGGCCAACCAACTGCTCACCGCCGGGGACGCAACTTTCACCTACGACGACAACGGCAATCGCGCCAGCAAGACGGAGGACGGCCAGACCATCACCTACCTCTACGACTGCGAAGATCGCCTGACGAACGTCATCAGCCCCACCGCGGTCATCACCTATACCTACGACGGCTACGGGCGGCGCGTCAGGAAGGAGGTCAGGCCGGATTCGGGCGACGCGCCGACGGGGACGCTGACCATCGAATACCTCTACGACGGGCTGGAGGTGATCAAAGAGGTGGCGACGACCGGCGTAGGAGCCTCCGCCGTGAGCACCACCACGCACTATTATCGCAGCAGGTGCGCCAGTTGCTCGCGAGAAATGCCCCTCGTGAGCATGGAGCGGCTGCCCAACCCGGCCACCGGCTTCGCGGGCGATAAGTACTGGTACCACTACGACGGCCTGGGGAGCATCGTCCACCTGACCGACGAGAGCGGCAACGTCGTAGACCCGGCGCTGTACGAAGAGTACGGCCTCCTGCTGGCCGGGGCCGATTCTCGCGCCCGCTTCGCCTACACCGGGCAGGAGTACGACCCGGAGACGGGGTTCTATCACTTCTATGCCCGGCAGTACGACCCGGAGACGGGGGTGTGGATTACTCAAGATTCGTGGCGAGGATACATCTTCAAATCTCTTTCTTTGCATCGCTATATTTACGTCTATAATAATCCAATTAATTACCGAGATGCAAATGGATATTGGCTTATCTGGGACGATGTAATAGCCATTGTGGGCGGAGGGACCGAAGGAGTCGCTTCACAGGGTGCTAGTGATCTCATTGATAATATTTGGGAGCACGGCCTTGACGTCCACTCATATGAATGGGGAAGCTGGGAAGAATATGCTGCTGCGGGCATCAGTAGCGCAATAGGTACTGAGATATCTTTATACGCCAGTCCAGTAATAGGGGGAGCAGTTGAGGGAGCTCTTGAACCTATAATAAGGGATATTTTAATACATAGACATCACCTTGATCAATGGTGCTGGCAAAACAGCTTGAGAGACGCTATTATCGGGGCGGCATTTGGGGCAGCTAGTGGAGGAGTTGGCAAAGCCTCGCCCAAAATACGAGGAAGGATTGCAAAAGGTCTCAGATATTTTGTTAGCAAAAGAGCCATTAAACAATATAAAGACATTCTAGGAGATTTAATTGAAGATGTCGTTTGGAAAAAGATAGAAAAAACCTTTGTTGCGATTGCAGATGGCTTATTAGGGGGGGACAGTATCCTTAAGCGAGATTTATGTGCTCAAACTAACAATGGTAGTAATGAGGGAGAGGATGGTATTAGAGACGAGATAGAAGAGTCCTCTGGCTCAAGTAGTCCCAACAAGCGGAAATTAATTGACAGTCCACCACCGGGCTACAAACCTTTTTGTAACCCAGCCGGATGCTTTGCATAAAACAGAGGACTTGGTAGTTAGTTGGGGTTACTAGTCGTTCAGCAGCGTATCCACCGCCGCAGGGTCGGCTGTTTCGGGGGTATGGCTTCCTGGTCTGCGGTTTCATATCCTCAGCCGTCTTCGCAGCAGCTTGTAGAAGTTTTCTCTGGGGCCGACCATGATTACCAGGATGAGTTTCTGCTCGGGCTGAAGCATGTAGGCCATGCGGTATTGCGTGCCCTTGTAGCTGAAGTGGTGTGAACGCAGATGAGATAACATGCCAGCCAGCGGTTGGCCCAGGAAAGGGTCTTTAACAAGCAGGTCAAACTGCTCCAGGGTTAATTCCCGGAGCGGCCTGGGGAATGACTTCATATCCTTGAGCGCGGCCCTCTCGACTTCAAGAGAGTAGCTCTTCACGAGCCTGCTCCAAAGGTATGGTGTTACCGGCCCTGGCGCTTTCGGTGCGTTCCAAAAGCTTTTCTGCCAGGCCGGGGGTGAGCATTATTTCCAGCGTCTCCAGTTCCCCAGGCGAGAGGCTGAGGAGGATTTCTGCCAGGGCTTGTAAATCTACTTTATCGTCTTTGATTGGCGATTCCAAGGTTACGGTAGTCATTATCGTCCATCCTTTCACCGTTATTGTAACACAATCCTGTGAAAATTCCAACATTTGGGCGGAAAGGAGTTGTCACATGCACACTAAAACGACGTTCCGGCTTATGTTTTTCATCACTCTGCTAACTGCGCTGGCCGTTTTGGCCTGGCCCGTGATGGCCCAGGAGACAGAGACGACCAGCCTGGTGCCGATGGGCGCCTCCCAGACCGACGACGGCCGTTACCGCGCTTACCGGGCCGTCTTCGGGCGGGTCCACGACGGTGGGCGGGCGCACTGGGCGGCGGCGGACTTCACCGCAGGCGGCGCATCCTACGGGGCAGGCGCTTTCCTGGTGCCGGGCGGCATCGACGGCAATTTTTCCCACGCCGATCTGCCCGGCGCGGTGCTGGCCCGGCCCTCATACGCTCTGTATCCCCGCCGGTTTGCCGTGCTGCGCAGCACGGCCCAGGACGAGTACGAGCAGCCCATCGACTACGAGCTGGCCGACATCCGCACCATGTTCGAGAACTACCTGTGGAACCGCAGCAACTACGGCGTGCTGACCGAGGTGGACGTGGCGGGCGGGGCGCTGGACGGGTACGACGCCCTCATCCTGCCTGCGGTGCGCGTCGGCTACGCGGAGGTGGCCGCCGACGACCTGGGCGCGAACGGACGGGCTGCCATCCTGGCCTTCGTGGAAAATGGGGGGCTGCTCTACGCCCAGAGCAACGGGGCGTACATCGCCGAAGCCTGCGGCGTGGTCCCGGTCGGCACAGTCACGCTCTACGGCCTTTCCGCCCCGCTGGATAATGAACTGGCCGTGACCGTTGACGACCCCACCTCGCCCATTGCCTTCTCCTGGGTGGATAACACCATGTACGTCATGAACGACGACCCGGCCCTGCTCGCCCAGGGCGCGCTGTCCCCCGTAGCCAGCTACGCCGACGACGGCGCGCCGGCCATCCTGTCCGGGCCGGTGGGTCTGGGCCAGGTGGTGCTGGTCAGCGGGCACGCCACCCGGCGGCCAAAGCATTACCCCATCTTCCTGAACGCCCTGTTGTGGACGATGGCCGAAAAGTCGGAGCTTGTGGGCCAGGCCATTCAAACCTACAGCCCCAACGTGCCGGCAGATACCATCCCCGCTTACGAGGCCGGAGTGCCCATCAGCGTGACCCTCACTTTCAACAACCTGTGGAACGCTGACCTGGGCGGCGTGGTGGTCACGGAGGAGGTGCAGCCGGGCTTTGTGGTGGATACAGGTAGCTTTTCCACGCCGCCTCTGGAAGTCAACACCGCCGGCGGGGTGACGGCCATCACCTGGCACCTGAGCAATGCCGCGCCGGGCGAGTTTGACCTGTCTTACACGGCGCAGACGGTGGGCGACGCCTTGAAGAAAGGCGAGGCTACCTTCAGCCTGGGACGGGCCACCTACGGCGACCAGAGGCGGATGGCCTACAATGGTCAGGGGCGGATTGTAACCGTCGAGCATCGGCCTTTCCGCCTGAGAGCGCGCATGGCTGCCCGGCTGGTGGGCGACCGCGACATCGAGCTTGACCGGGCCTTCACCATCCCCGAAGACGGCAATTACTTCGACGTGAACCTGGTCATCGAGAACAAGGAAGACACCCTGGCCAATGAACTGACTTTCGTGGATGTGGTGCCGCTCATCGCTCCCATCGTGGACATGGAGGATCAGCACAAGCTGCTGGCTACCAACGATGGGTACACTGTCTGGATGCGCAACGAGCCTTTTTTCTACGACGAAGAGGCCGAAATCTACGAGCCAGCCGATGGCTACGCCCGCGGCCAGACCATCACCCTGGCCGACTGGGACGGGGTCACGGTCTACACCTACACCTGTCCCGGCGGCTACCACCTGGATACGGGCATGTATGCCGCCGAGGACACAGGCAGCGTGGTCACCATTCCGCCCACCTACAGCACTTACATTAAAGTCACCGCCGACCATAAGCTGGTGCTTCCGGCCCTGGCCCTGACGTGGAATTACGGCGGCTTCCCCGGCTACGAGTACAAAGAGCCGATGATCCGCTACGGCCTCAATTCCAGGGAACTGGAAGGGCGGGCCGTCAGCTTCACCGGCGACCCGGTGACGGGCACGGTGGTGGTCAACGCCACCAGCGGCTCGGTCTACACCAACCTGGGCGAGCACCCCATTTTCTCCCGCGAATACGTGACCAGCGCCGTAGCCTACGCCCCCGAATACCCCGAACCCTCGCGGGTCGCTTACGAAGACATCTGGGAACGGCCCCATGAGTTGCTTCTGCGCTCGGCCTTCTACGACGTTTTCGGGTACGCTTCGTGCGCGTCCTGTGGGCCGGGCACTGGCGGCGAAGCCCACGCCGCCATCAACGTCACCTTTGGCATGTGGGTTGATAAAGATGATAATGGGGACAAAGAGAGCCTGGTCAAAGAGTTGCCCACCCGTATGGACGAGGCCGACCTGACCATCAAGATCAAAACCCGCAACCTGGGGACAGGCATTGGCCGGGACGAAAACGTCATCGACGAGGGCATCTTTCACGGCCTGGGGATCGCCATCGAGCCGCGCCACGGCACCTGGTGGGACTCCTACCGCTCCTCTTACAGCACTCTGGAGGGGATCAGTTCCACTGTGGCCTACGATCACCTTTTCTTCCAGCAGGAGGTGCCCGCCGGGGCGACCGAGGTGATCGACATCGACGCTCGCATCCGCACCTACCCCGACGTAAATGCCGAGGGGATGCTCAAGCTGCACGACGGAGCGCGTTTCTCCTACCGCCAACAATTCGCCGGACCCAGCCGCTACGAAGTCTACGACAGCCACGTGCAGGGCGTGGTCGGCATCAGGAGCGATGCCGAACTCGACAAAGAGGGGGCGCCTATCATGCTCAGCACCTACGGCGATACCCTATACTACATCTTCACCCTCAAGGACGAGCACGACCCGCGTGTCTTTAATGAAGACCCCTATCTGCAAAGCTACGGCTTCGGCGACATGGCGGCCACCACTTACGTCGGCGGGCGAGAGAAAAAGCAGATTCTACACTCCATCGTCAGCCCCGGCGGTAGCACCCGCCTGCGCGTCGAGGTCAACAACAACAGCGGCCAGGACATCACCGATTTCAGCCTCACCCCTCAACCCCCGGCCGGCGTGAACTGCACCCCGCTTTACACCGGCGGCGACACCGTTCCGCCCATCTTCTTTGATTTCCCCTTCCTGAACGCCGCCACCATCCCCGACGCCTGGAAGGGAGTCTACTACTTCGAGCTGACCGTCAGCCCCGATTTTGGGGACGTGAACCGGGTGCACAAAATTCCCTTCGCCCTGGGCGGCCAGAACATCCCTGCCGGCTTCGAGGTGCCCCCGGCCACGCTGGCGGTGGTGTCCGGCGGCAGGGCCTGGCACACCTACGGCTCGGCGGTGGGCCTGGTGCTGACCGACACTGTGCCTTCCTGGGTAACTATGCAGGAACTCCGCCTGGCCGACGAGAGCCAGCGGGCGGGCTTCGATGCGGCGGTGGTGGCCGGGACGGAAGACGCTTACTATAATGATAACTTGCCCCTGGTCGGGACGGGAGGCACCCTGCCCCTGGACGGGTTCGTTCTCTATCCTCTCGACGACGGGCGAACGATGGTCAGTTTCGGCGGCCTGCCCGCCAGCCTGCCTCAGCCCGATGGCGCCCATTTCTACCTCATCGCCAAAGCCAGCACCGACTCGATGCGCAGCGGCAGCAGGCAGGCCAATGAGGGCGGGCTTTTGAGCTACAACGACACTTTCGGCCTGCCCTGGAGCGACCCCGGCGACCCGGTGCAGGTCGAGGTGCACGGCGCTTTCGTGGAGACCCAGTATTACGTCGATTACATGGAACGCACTTTTAACGGCGATGAGTTACATTCTCTCTTCCCTGGCGAGGAAAACACCATCGAGGTCGTGGGCGATGCCATCAACCTGGGCGACTACATCGCTGAAGGGACGGCCATCAGCGTCGAGTTGCCTGTCACCATCACCTTCCTATCCGCTTCGTCGAGTGTCGTGATCAGCGATCACTTGCTGTTCTGGCCTATCGGCGATCTGGCCCCCGGCTCCTACGACGAGATTACTTTCACTATCTCCTACTCGCCGCCGCTGAGCGATACCGATCAGACCGCCATCGCGCTAAGGCAGGCTGACTATCCGGCCTGGATCAACTACCCTGTGGAGGCGTTGCCCCTGACCAGCCAGTGCAGCTATCGCTTTGTGGATGACTACACCGGCAGTCTGATCAACGGCCAGACGGACGAAGCCCTGTGGCTGCCGGTTCTCAGGCCGGTGCTCAATCGGCCCCTCAACCTGTTCGGGCGCTGGTGGAGCGAAGAGAGCCTGGCGTACCTGTTTTGGACTGGCCTGACCGGCGAGGATGTGGACTATTACGTCTACCGCAGCGACAACTTACGTACCGGCTTCAAGCTCATCGCTCAGACGGATGGGGCGACCGACCAGTACGACTACACCCCCGATGCGGCGCCTGTGTATTACTACACGGTGGTGGCCGTGGACCGGAACTCTAACCAGGGCATCCACTCCAACATCATCATGGTCGGCCAGGGGAGAAACGACGTTTTCCTGCCCGCGGTGGGAGGCGCCTGGGAGCCGGGCGATGTTGGAGAGGGAAGCGATGAGTAAAAGTAGGCTGGCCTGGTTGCTCCTGCTGGCTGGAACCGGAGTGGTCTTGATCTGGTTCGGAGTTGCGCCCCTGTGGGCTGAACCGTCCAAACAATTTGTAGCCAGCCGCGTGCTGACGGCCAGCGAGACCCTCAGTCTGCGCTACTTCAATGGCAAAACTCGCGCCCTGGTGCCCGCCGACGGCGATACGGCCATGGCCTTCGGCAACTTCCCCGCCACCGCCACAGATGCCCTGACTATCTTCGGCCTCGAACCCGAAGAAGTGACCGAGGGCACGGTCTACCTGCGGGCCTACGTGAAGTTCCCCGATCTCGTTTTGCCAGCGGGCAGTGTCGTGGAGAGCGCTTTCCTGGACCTGTACGTGTTCGACTGCACCCCGGTTAGCGGCCCGGCCAGCATCCAGGCCGGCCTCTATCGCCTGGCCGGAAGCTGGAGCGAAAACAGCCTCCGCGACTGGGACGACAGCAATCCGCCTTTTCAGACCCCGGCCCAGGCCACCATCACCGTCGCCAGGGGCAACTACAGTTGGTACCAGTTGAACGTGACTGCCCTGGCCGGTCAACTAGGCCCTGGCTCCAACTACGGTCTGATGGTCAGCAGCAGCCCCAACCCCGACGACCCCGCCGGGCTGGCCTGCCGCTGTCACAATCGGGTGGCGCCGGAGCAGGGCCAGAGGCCCAGGCTGGTGATCACCTATCGAACCTCTTCTCCGCCGGTCATTAACGAGCCTGTCTACGAAGATGACGCGTTTATCACCGGCTCGGCCCCGGCCGGCGCCCTCGTCGAAATCTACGATAGAGATACAGGGGTTTTGCTGGCCTCCGGCTCCGTTCAGGCAGACGGCTCTTTCAGCGCCGGCGTTCTTTCTGCCCTGAAAGCCGGGCAGCGCATTTACGCCCAAAGTGACGGCCTGAGCAGCCAGGCGGTGACCGTTCTGGCCCGACCTGCGCCTGTGACCCCGCTTCCTACGGTCGTGGGCGATGGGGACCGGGACGTGCCTTCCATTCCTGAACCGACTTCCCTTCTTTTACTGGCCGGTGGGTTGCTCGGCCTGTGGCTCTACGTGCGCCGGGCCAGGGGATAGCAGGCGCGGCCCTGAGTCGGAACCTGGCCTGAGCACCAGCCACAAATGGCTATTCGCCCCCCAAAGCGCGTTTTGGTATCCTACGCGTTTGTGGTTGTTGTAGAGTAAACCCCCAACGTAGTGCAGTTTCGAGTTATGACCGGATCTGGCTGCGGTTTGACAGACTCAAACAAGTGTGGTATGATTTACCCGTTCGTCTGGGGGCAATGTTGAGTGGGAGGTCGGTATGAGCGTGCGTGAGCTATTGTTGCGGGCGTTGAACCAGCAGCCGATTGAGCGCATTCCTGTCTCGCCCTTCATCCACGTCAACTACGTCAAAGAATTCTTCGGCTCACAAGACGTAGATGCGGTGGAGGGCACCATCGAAGTTTACGACCATTTCGGCTTTGACCTGATGCACCGCAATTGCACCCCGGCCTACGATGGCGGAGTCGGTTCGTACGCGGTGGGGATCGATGCCGGCGAGTTGGAGGTGATCGAGACCCCGCAGTGGAAGGTCAACACTGACATCGCTCGCCAGGGCCGGGACGAAACTACGACCACCGTTGTTACCACGCCCGAAGGGGAGCTAAGTCAGGTCTGGAATGTGCGCTGGGTGCACGAGTACGATACGGAAGTGGGCCTGACCGAATTCCCCATCAAAAGCGAGTGTGACCTGGAGCTGTGTAAACGCTACATGCCCCCTGTCGGTGTGGCGGACACCAGCGACATCCGCCGCGCCAAAGAGCTGGTCGGAGATCGAGGGGTGGTCGCTCCCTGGATCCAGGGGGCGTTCAACTTGGTGAGCCTCTATTATCGCAAGCCGGACGAATTTCTCATGGATGCTCTCCTGCGCCCCGAATTTTACCACGAGCTTATGGAGTTTTTCCTGAGCCGCTATCTCGAATTTGTGGTTCAAATGATCGACGCCGGGGCGGACGTGCTCGGCATTGGGGGCAACGTGGCTAACGGCAAATTGGTCGGCCCCGATTTCTTCGCCCGCTACATCGCTCCCTACGAGCGGCGGCTGGTCGATTTCATCCAGAGCCGGGGAGTGATCGCCCTCTACCATAACTGCGGCTACTCCGGGCGTCTGCTGGAGCTTTACCCCGCTCTGGGCTTTAGGGCTTACGAATCGTTGACCCCCCTCCCTTACGGCGACACGGTGCTGGAGCGCGCCCTGGAAGTCTTCCAGCCGGGGACGATCACCCTGCTGGGCAACATCGACCAGGTTGACCTCCTGCGCTACGGCACGGAGCAGGAAATCGAGGCCGCCGTGCGCCAGACCTTGCAGGCGGCCCAAGAATGGGGCGGGCACTTCATCCTGGCGACCAGCGACTACTTTAATGAAGATACTCCCCACGATAACGTCCACCTCCTGGCTGAGGTGGGGAGAAAGTACGCCGAGTTGATCTGATGAAGCCGGGAGTAAACTCCCAGGCTAAAACTTGTTATTCAAAAAATACTTTGAAGTGCGCTGGTGAAGAAGGAAATGGCATGGCTGTCTCAGAAGCACAGTTCAAGGAGCTGGTCAAACGAGTGGAACGCCTGGAGGTAGGACTCCACCGGCTGGAAGCCACAGTGGAGCAAAAAGTGACCCCAGTCCCTAAAATTGCGATCGCAGAACTGAGCGAGAAGGAGCGGGGGTTAGCTGCGTTGCGCCGGGCTGGGTTGCTGGTGGAGCCTCCGCCGCACATCCTGGCTGCGGCAGAGGAGTGGCGTCGGATTCCCGAAGAAGAACGCCAGAGAATTCAGGCTGAATTGAGAGCCTTGCGTCTAGACCCGCAGCTATCGCAAATCATTCTTGAGAGCCGTCGCTAAGAGTTCGTGCCATGGGCTTCTTCTATTGGGATTCCAGCGTGGTGGGCAAGCGGTATCTGGATGAGCCAGGCAGCGCTTGGGTGCGTAAGCTGGCAGCTAACCCAGAAAACGTGTTCCTGACTACTCAGATAAGTATCGTGGAGGTTTCAGCAGCCATCGCTACTGCTATCCGGGTGGGTGGATTAACCAAACGACAGGGCCAACATGCGTACCAAAACTTTGCCGGTGACGTGGGCACAGGTGTTTACCAATTCTTGGCTGTGACCCGACCACTTATTGACTGTGCCGCTCTTTTGCCCCAGGCACACCCATTGAAAGGCTACGATGCAGTGCATCTAGCTACGGGGTTGGAAGCTGCCTGCAATCTGGCCGATCAAGAGGTCACACTCGTTTTCGTCAGCGGTGACGATCAGATGTTGCGCGCAGCCGAGGCGAAGGGCTTGACGACCGATAACCCCTTTTTGCACGTGGACATGGATGGAGCGGAGGCCGAGAAATGTACCGAACTGAATCTTCGTTGATGCATCATTCGTCATCTTTCTGGGTTGGCATCTCCCGGCTCCACCGGGAGTCCAAAATATAATAATTTCAAACAAGGAGGAAAAAATGCGTACAAAGTGGTATCGAATTGGCGCCATCCTGGTGGCCCTGGTTATGCTGCTGACCACCATCAGCCCGGTGCTGGCCGCGCCGCCCCCCCAGGAGGAGAAGCTGCCCACGGGGCCCAAGCCGGAGAAGTTGACCATCGTGGTCTACGAGCCGACCGAGGCCAAAGGCATGGAGGAGTTCGGCAAGATCTTCGAGGAAAAGTACGGCATAAAAGTGGAGACCTTCTCCATTCCCTGGGCCAACCTGCACGAGAAGATCATCGCCGACCTGACCGCCCAGACCGGCACCTATGACCTGATTGCCATCCCCGGCTTGTGGTCGCTGGAGTTCATCTACGCCGATTACATCGAGCCTCTGGACGAGTACTGGAACAACCCCGATCTCCCTTCCTTTGACATCGAGGACTACCCGCAGAGCATCGTCAACCTGGTGGCCGACGACGAACACGTCTACTGGGTTCCGCATCACGGCACGACCCAGATTTTGTTCTACCGCAAGGACCTGTTCGAGAAAGAAGGCTTCGAGCCGCCGGAAACCTACGACGACATGTTCAAAATCGCTGAGTTCTTCACCGACAACCCGGCCTATCCCGACCTCTACGGCTTTGGCACCACCGCCAAACAGGGCGAGTGGGCTTCCAGCACGTGGTGCACCTGGATCTGGTCGTGGGGTGGAGACTTCTTCGACGAGAACTGGTATCCCATCTTCAACGACGAGAAGGGGGTCACTTCGCTGGAGGCTTACGCCGAGGCCGTCCAGAAGTACGCCCCGCCAGACTGCCCTAACTGGGGCAACGAGGAGGGCGGGGCCGCCATGCAGCAGGGTCGGATAGCCATGCTCCAGATGTGGCCCCAGTTGGCGGCGGCCATGGAAGATCCGGAGCAGTCGGAAGTGGTGGGCAAGGTCGGCTATGCGCCCATGCCCAAGCAAGAGCTGCGTTTCCCGCGCCTGGGTTCATGGGGGCTGACCATCTCCAAATACTCCAAGAACAAAGAATGGGCCTACGTCTACCTGACCGAATTCAACAGCGCCGAGAACGTAAAGAACATCCACTTCCCCGCCGGGATGACGGTCTGCCGTTCGAGCGTGGTGGCCGAACTGGCCGAGGACGATCCATTGTTGCAGGCGGTGCTGGAAAGCTTTGAGCACACCAAGGAGCGGCCAGGCATCCCGGAGATCACCCAGATCATCGATGTCTGGGGGCTGGCCGTGTCGCGGGTGGTGACCGGGGATGCCGACGCCCAGACCGCTCTGGACGATGCGGCGGTTGAGATCGAGGAGATTCTGATTGACGGCGGTTACATCACCGACTGAGCGGGTCGCTTTCTGAAAGGAGGGGGCCGCTCACGTTCGTGACTTTGGTGAGAAGGTCTCGGCCAGGTTGTGGAATCTGGCCGAGACCTCTTGTTCAAAGTGGGTGAGTTGGATGGAGTACAGCAAAGTGACACACATGCCAAAGACGAGCTTCTGGAGCTCTCCGTTGTTCAGGAGGCGCATCACCCCCTACCTGATGCTGGCTCCCGTGCTCCTGGGACTTGTAATCCTGGTCTACTATCCTCTTCTGAACACTATCTACCTGAGCTTTCACCGCTACGCCTGGAACAAACCCCAGGCTGGCATGACCTTTATCGGCCTTAGAAACTACCAGAGACTCTTGAGCGACACGCGCGAGTTCTGGCCTTCTATCGCCACCACCACGACCTTCACCCTGGTGTCCACCACTTTGTGCGTGGTCATCGGCTTCGGGCTGGCCCTGTTCATCGACCGCAATTTCTTTGGCAAGAGCGTTTACGTCTCCCTCATCCTGCTGCCGTCCATGATCGCCCCGGTGGTGGCCGGGCTTACCTGGAAGTTCATGTTTGACGGCACGTTCGGAGCGATCAACTATTTTGTGACCCTGCTCGGCCTGGAACCCCACGCCTGGCTCAGCGACCGTCTCACGGCCCTGCCCTGTGTGATCGTGGCCGACGTATGGCAGTACAGCCCCTTCGTCTTCCTGGTGATGTTGGCTGCTTTGCAATCGCTGCCCGAAGAACCTTTCGAAGCGGCCATCATCGACGGGGCCTCGGGCTGGCAGGCTTTCTGGCGTCTCAAGCTGCCCATGATCATGCCTCAGCTTTTGCTGGTAGGGGTCATCCGCCTGATGGACACCTTCAGGGTGTTCGACTTCATCTATCTGATGACCAATGGCGGCCCGGCTGGCTCGACCCAGACCATCGGGTTTCTGTGCTATCAGCGCACCTTCCGCCACTTCAAGATGGGACAGGGGGCGGTTATCGCCCTGTTTATCCTGGTGGTGGTCCTGATCTTATCCTATTACTTCATTCGCTCCATGCTAGCCACCGCCCAGGAGGGAGCACGGGAGGTATAGTTAAGATGACGCCTAAGACCTGGACGTTCAAACGAATCGCGAGCCGGGCGCTCTTTTACCTGGCCCTGACGGCCATCACTGTGGTCTACATCTTCCCTTTGTGGATCGTCCTCTCGACCTCTCTCCGCAGCCGGGTGGAGACCTTCAACGAGGCCGTAGTGCTTTTCTTCCAGCCCACCTTCGAGCATTACATCCGTGTTCTGGCCGAAGAGAACTTCCCGCGCTATGCAGCCAATACTTTCATCATAGCCAGCCTGACCACCATCTTCGTCACTTACTTTGGAGCTTTGTCCGCTTACGCCTTGACCCGTTTTCGCTTCCGGGGGTACCGGGCGGTGGCCCTGAGCATCATCACCGCCCGCATGTTTCCCCCCATCGCCTTGTTGCCCGCCTTCTTCTTGCTGGCCTCCGCCGTGCACGTGGTCGATACGCAGGCGGTGGTGGTCTTTGCCCACAGCGCCTATGGGTTGCCCTTCATCGTGTTTATGATGATCGGCTTCTTCTACGCCGTCCCTCAAGAGCTGGACGAGGCGGCCCTCATCGACGGCTGCTCGTGGTTCGGGGTCTTCAATCGCGTGCTGTTGCCCAACGTGGCCCCGGGGCTGGCGGCAGCGGCCATCCTGTCCTTTGTCTGGTCCTGGAACGAGTTTCTATTTGCTCTGGTGCTGACTCGCGCCAACTCCAAAACGCTGCCGGTCACCGTTTCGGAGTTCCTGACCTTTACCCAGGTGGACTGGCAGGGCCTGACCTCGATGGGCACCATCCTTATCGTCCCGGCGGTGATCATTACCTTGTTCGCCCAACGACACCTGGTGCGCGGCCTGACGGCCGGCGCGGTTAAAGGCTGAGATACTCGGTTGCAAAAAGTGTGGCTCGAATTTGGGGCTCAGCCGAAGTAGCCAAAAGGCCCACCTCGTGGTAAAGTAAGAAAAATCGATCTCCAACCCACGAGGTGAGGGCCTATGAATATTATCCACCAAGCCCAAGAAT
>DAOULT010000191.1:0-4341 GCA_034417895.1 Anaerolineae bacterium
GGCCTACGCCGCCCTGGGCGAGGTGCGGCGGGCCATCGAGTTCTACGAGCAGCGTCTTGCGATAGCCCGCCAGATAGGCGACCGGCGGGGGGAGGGGACCGCCCTGGGCAACCTGGGGCTGGCCTACGCCGACCTGGGCGAGGTGCGGCGGGCCATCGAGTTCTACGAGCAGGCACTAAAGATTCGCCGTGAAATTGGCGACCGGCGGGGGGAGGGAAACGACCTGTGGAATATGGGGCTGGCTTACGAGGAGCTGGGCGAGGTGGAGCGGGCGCGGGCGCTCTGGCGGGAGGCGCTGGCTATCTACCAGGCCATTGAAGACCCCTGGGCCGAGAAGGTGCGCCGTCGGCTGGAGTCGGCTTGAGCCGCGAATGACAACAACGAACGGGAGAAGTGAACGAACGTGAGGTAGAGGTTCGGTAAATTCTGGGTTCGTTGTTGTCGATGGAAAGAAAAATAGCGAAGTGAATGATGCGAGAGGAGCCAAACGATAATGGATCAACTCCGAATCCTCCGGGTGGCAGACTACGAGAAATACGTCGGGGCGGAGACGATAGAACGGCTCCGGGAAAAGGCCAGGCCGCTCCAGGGGCTACGCGTGGCCCACGTGAACTCGACCTATTACGGGGGCGGCGTGGCCGAGATGTTGGCGCCCCTGACGCTCCTGATGAACGACCTGGGCCTGAAAACGGAATGGCGGGCGATCCGAGGCGGCCAGGAGTTCTTCAGCTTCACCAAGGAGATGCACAACGCCCTGCAAAGCGGGGAGATCGAGCTTACCGAAGCGAAGAAGCAGCTTTACCAGGCGGTGGTCTACGAGAACGCCCTGCGCACCCACCTGGATCACGACCGGGTGGTCATCCACGATCCGCAGCCCCTGCCCCTGGTCGAGCATTACCAGAAGAAAGGCCCCTGGGTCTGGCGCTGCCACGTTGACCTCTCGCGCCCCAACCGGGAGCTTTGGAGCTTTCTGGCCCCATTCATAGAGAAGTACGACGCCGTGATCGCCAGCATCGAGGAATTCGCCCAGGAACTCGCCACGCCCCAGGTGTTCTTCATGCCGGCCATTGACCCCTTCACCGCCAAGAACCGCGAGATGAGCGAGGACGAAATAGACGAGCGCCTGGCTCATTACGGTATTCCGACCGATCTGCCGCTGGTGGCGCAGGTGTCCCGCTTCGACCGCTGGAAGGATCCGGCGGGGGTCATTCGGGCCTTCGAGCTGGCGAGGGAGGAAGTGGCGGGCACGCTGGTATTGCTCGGCAGCGTCGCCACAGACGACCCGGAAGGCGAAGAGATGTACGAATCCCTGCTGGCTCACCAGGACGAGCGCATCATCCTCATCAGCCAGGAAGATGCGGCCCTGGTCAACGCTCTCCAGCGGCGGGCGGCCATCGTCCTGCAAAAATCGATTCGCGAGGGCTTTGGCCTGACGGTGACCGAGGCCCTGTGGAAAGGCAGGCCGGTCGTTGGCGGGAACGTGGGCGGCATCCGCTACCAGATCGAGGACGGCGTGAACGGCTTTCTGGTCTCGTCCGTCGAGGAGGCGGCGGCGAGAATCGTCCAGTTGATCGAGGACGAGGAACTGCGGGAGCGGCTGGGCGGCAGGGCCAGGGAGACCGTGCGGGAGCGCTTCCTGATGACCCGCCTCCTGGAGCAGTACCTTGACCTGTTCAACTCCTTCGAGACGGTTTTTCAGTATAACATCGAGAGAAACCAGGTTTTTGGCAAAAACCTGGTTTCTGGACAGGGTAATCCGTGAAATCCGCGAAGGGAATCCGTGTGTGCATAAAAGTGGAGGAGCATCGTGATCGATTCTTACGAGTTTGGGAGCATCATTATCGATGGGCGGTCTTATACCTCCGATGTCATCGTCTTGCCCGACCGTGTTGTGGACGACTGGTGGCGCAACGAAGGCCACGAGCTATGCAAGGCCGACGTGTGGGAGGTGGTGCAGGCCAAACCGCAGGTGTTGGTGGTGGGCACGGGCTACTTCGGGCGGATGGAAGTCCTGCCGGAGACCAAAGACTACCTGGCTAAACAGGGCATCGAGTTGCGGGTGGAAAAGACCGCCGAAGCCTGCCAGGTTTACAACCGTCTCTACCGCTCCAGGAAGACTGCCGCCGCTCTGCATCTCACGTGCTGAAAAAAAAAGCTCGCCTGCCAGGGATAGCAGACGAGCCTGAACGTCACGTTTGTTTCAGTATCCTAAACTCGGATCGTTAGGCTGTAACCCCCGGCAGACGAGCCTGAACGCCACTGGCTCGCGTGGTTTACGGATCGGCCTGCGGCCCAGGGGGATGGGGATAACTCTTGGACCACAGGTCCTGGTATATCTCCCAGCTCCCGTTGTTGTAGAGGGCGTAGATCCAGCCATCGTCGTCGTCTCTGTAATATTCAAATTTATCTTCGTCGTAGCCGTGGAGCATAAGCCCTCGTTCCATATTTTGGTAGGAGCCCTGGTAGGTGAGTTCTGGCCCCAAAGCCCAGCCCAGACGCGAGTCCGGCCCCCCTAATCTCCACCAGACTTTGCCCAGGCTGCGGACCGGCTCGATAAGTTCCGGCGGCGGTTGGACGCCTCGTGATTCCAGATCGCCTTCCTGCCAGGGGTTGTCGAAAGCCTGCCAGTACCCTCCCCTATAGAGGGCGTAGATTTTATTTTCGTCGTGTCGCCAGACCATTTGCCCGTTTTCAAAGTACTGCTCGGTCAGCGTTACTTCTCTCAGACTGTCCACCGCGCCGCCCAGACCTTGCTGCACCCTGGGGTTCTCTTCCCAGGTTTTGCCGAAGTAGTAGGAGGGTTTGCCCTGGCCCCGACCGCTATCCCTGTACACCAGGGTGCCCAGCGAGGCCAGTTGGACCCGGTAGGTTTCCGGTTTTTCGGGATGCCATTCCATCTTGAAGTTTTTGAAGTACTGGACGATGCGCCCCCCCTCCGTCTGAGCTTCGCTGATGGGCGGCCCGAAGATGAACGGCCCCCCGTAGGCGTCGTAAAATTCCAGGAAAGCGTTGGAAACTATGTGCCCCGTCTCCTCAAAATAGACTTGGTTGGGATTCCAGGGGGTGCCCCAATCTTTCTGAGGGGGATCGATCCCCCCATAGACTTCCAGGCCGAGCGGCCCCAGCTTGACGGTGGCCCCGCTCGGCTCTTCGGGGTGCCACTCCAGACGCCCTCTCTCGAAGTATTGTTGACGTATACCGTCCAGCACGAACTCCTCGGAGATAGGATTGCCGAGGATCCTTTCCCCTTTGTAGGTATCGTAAAACTCCAGGAATTCGGTCATGACGTTGTAACCTGTGGCGGCGAAGTACTGGCCGGGTGGGGTGGAGAGTTCGGGCAGATACAGGGGATTTTTGTCCAGCCACTCGCGGCCCACGTCGCCGAGGTGCACCCAATCGGGACGGTGGGGGTAGACTTCCAGGCGCGCCCGCTCGAAGTACTGAATGAGCGCCCCCTGGGTCTCGAACGCCTCGGTGATGGGATTGCCAAAGATTCCCAGGCCACCGTGAGCCTCGAAAAAATGGAGGAAGAGACCGCTGACGATGTGGCCGGTGTCCGGGAAGTATCGCTGGTCAGGGTGGCCGGGGATAGTTGTATCCGGCACAGGGGGGTCGTTCTGACCGTAGAGCATCAGACCGAGATTCCCCAACTGCACTTTGGAGGGACCTGGGTTTTCAGGACGCCACTCGAAGCGGCCCTTCTCAAAGTACTGCATGGTCGTTCCCGCCTCGTAGATTTCGTCAGTGATGGGCAGGCCAAAGATGAGGGCCCCCTCGTGATAGTCGTAGAATTCCAGAAAACCGCCGCTGACGGTATGTCCTGTCTCGGGGAAGTACCTGGACGGGCCGGGGAGGGCGCGCACCGGAGCGCCGGGCAAGACCAGAAACAGTACCCCCAGACAGACCAACAGGCAGAACAATCTTTTTGCCATTTCGTTCCTCCTTCAGATCGATGGGCAGGTGTCCCCGCCCGTACACGTCATCTTGCAGGCTGCTAATATTATACACCAAAGCTTCAAAAAAGTCAAACCCATGTTTCATCAAACCGAAGGCCACGACATGGGCAAAGTCAAGCCAGGGTGCGTCCAGGATTTTAGGGAACGGGAAAAGGTGGTAAAATAGAGAGTATCCGAAGAATGAAGGAGGGCTCCGATGAAAAGCCAGAGGCAGAAGGAAGAAACCAAAAAGCAATTGCAAGACGCGTTTGGAGGGAGGTACGAGGAACTACGTGAATGGCGAGAGAAACATCCAGAGGCCAGTTTTGACGAGATAGTAAACCAGGTGACTCCACGTCGCCGGGAGCTAATGGGGGACTTGCTGGCCCACTTAGCTCTTCAGCAT
>DAOULT010000192.1:0-9943 GCA_034417895.1 Anaerolineae bacterium
GATTGCTCTGGCGCATTGTGGCGCGAAGGACAGATGGATGGGTGGTAGTCGTGTGACCATAGCTATCTCGACCGTGGCCCTGATTTGGCTGGCCCTGTGTTATCCGGTCGCCCGTTCTGTGGCGCCCCGGCCCCAACCCACCCGAACTTTGCGACCGACTTACACCAATACAGCCCCGCTCAGGCCCGTCCCGCACTCTACCGACACGCCGGCCTTGATCGATGGGCCGCGTCTGGTGGATACACTCATTCCGACCGCTCTTTCGTCCGGGCCGCAGGCCAGGCCGCAGGGGTGGTTGACAACCGATACCCCCCTCCCATCTACGCCAGAGTTTCCAGCCGGCCAGCCTGTCGCTACGGCCAGAGCCAGGCATCGTTTCACAGGGCAGATCATCAAATGGTTCCCGAACTGTGGAGAGGTGGGCATCTCGAAGGAGAGCCTGATCCTGGAGGCCAGCACCAGCCGCCCTCTCGATGGCGTGCAGGTGAAGATTTGGGCCGAGAGCGGCTGGGAAGCTTTGTCCTTGCCCTCCGGGGGAGGCTACGGAGCCGGTCACTACGACCTCGCCAACCTGTGTCCCTCTCCCTGCCAGCGGACGTATTACCTCAAAGCCGACAATTGGAATGGAGCCCCGCTGGACTCCGAGGTGATCGCCCTTCAGTTCAATACCGATGACTGCCACCCCCAGGGTAATGGTCATCAGGTGGCCGTCGTAAACTGGTACAGTCAGTGGTGAATCTGTGTTTGAGCGAAAGCGAGCATGAAAAATCGTTCTCGGATATTAATCATATCGATAACCCTGCTGGTTACAGTTGGTTCTTTGGGTTGTTCCATTGGCCGTTGGATTGTGCGGGCTCCCACCCCGACCCCAACGCCCACCATGACCCGGCGGGCGACCTATACCCCTACCTCGACGGGCACGTTTACGCCCACTCCGACGAGCACGTCCACATCCTCCCCTATGCCCACAGCGACCGATACGCCGGTACCGACCGACACGCCTCCTCCGACCGATACCCCTCTCCCCCCTACCCCCATACCACCCACCAATACGCCCGTACCGCAGGCGACGGATACCCCGGAGCCGCCCCCGGAGACTCCCAAGCCTGAACACCAGTTCACCGGGGAGATCATCTGGGACCCCGAGTATTCGCCGAACTGCGGAACGGTTGAGATCGGAAAGCGGAGCAAAATTGTGGGCCTGAACGGTGAGCCATTGAATAACGTCAGGGCCAGAATCTGGACCGAAGGGTGGGAAGGTTATATGTGCGATCCGTCCGGCCCCCCGGCCAACCCTGAGCCGGGAAGCTACAATTGCTTTGTCAAGTCGTACCCCGTGGCCGGAACGTGGCTGGTAGCCATTAACGACGTGGACGGTATGCCCGTAGATTCGGAAATTATCAGCGTCTCTTTCGATACCATCGATTGCAAACCCGGGGGCGGAGGCCATCAGGTAGCCATTGTCAACTGGAAACAGAACTGGTGAGCGCGAAAGGGAGAAGAATGTCGAGGAGAACAATCACAGCCCTTCTGGTAATCGTTCTGGCCCTGGCGGGAACGTTGGGTTGCGCCACCCGTCGGTTTATAGCCAGAGTAACCAGTCCGACTGCCACCCCAACAAACACCTCTCAGCCAACCTATACGCCGACGCCAACCGCCACTTTCACTCCTGTGCCTACCTATACCCCCCTGCCGACTTACACTCCGCTGCCCACGGCCACGCCCATACCGCCTACGCCCACGCCTGTACCGACCCCCCCCCCGGTGCCGCCCACTCCGGTGCCTCGCCCGCCGACCCCCACCCCGGTGCCGCCCACCCCCACCCCGGTGCCAGCCACACCTACGCCGAGCCTTCAATATACCATCAATATTGTCACCGGCTTCCCCAACTGCGGCTCCACCGGCGTTTTCGGCACTCTGAAAGATCAAGCGGGCAACCTCATACGTGATATCTGGATTTGCGTCTGGAGCGATGAATCGGATAGAGGAGGGTGGGAACACAGCCGGGGCGAGTGGATAGGCGGGGGAGAGGACAGGAATTGGCAGGTGGTGATAAAACACGATGGCCCCATAGGGGGCACCTGGCACGTGGCCGTGGCGGACAGCAAAGGAGGCACCAGAACATCTAACAAGATTGACGTGGTCACCACTTTTGAATGCGAAGGAGAGGGCGCTGTACAATGGCCCATGCTCGAAATCGTCAAGAATTGGTAGCCTCCTATGGATAGCCACGCCCCCCTGGCCCTCGTCCGAAAGGCGCAGAGCTTCGCGCCTTTTTGTTTTCGCCGGAGCACGATCCTCATTCTGCTCTTCATCGTCCTCCTGGCCGGCCTCCTGCGGGTGATTGGCCTTGACTTTCAGCCCTTGTGGTGGGATGAAGGTTACAGCCTTTACGCTTCCACTATGGATATCTCTTCTATGGTGGCTCGCACGGCGGAGGACATTCATCCGCCCTTATATTACGCCTTGCTTCACCTGTGGATCGCCCTGGTAGGCTCCAGAGCGGCGGCGGTGCGCATTTTCTCCGTGATGAGCGGCGTCGTGGCTATTCCGCTGCTTTACCTGGTGGGCCGCCGTCTGTTCGGCTCCACGGTGGGGATATTGGCTGCTCTCCTCATGGCTGTTTCTCCCTTCCACGTTTATTACTCCCAGGAAGTGAGGATGTACGGCCTGGAGACCGTTCTGGGCCTGCTTTCCGTATATCTCATGTTAAAGGCGACTGGCGCTGGAGGCACCTGGCTGCTATGCGCTTACGTGCTGGTCACGTCGGCGGCCATGTACACCCATTACTATGCGGCCTTCATTCCCATCTTCCAGACGATTTTCGTCCTGATAGCCCACAGGCGGGCCATCGCCAGGTGGCTGGTGGCTCAGGCTGCTCTGCTGGTGCTCTACGCGCCCTGGCTGGTCTACACCGCGTCCAGATTGACCAGCTATGTGGCGGGCAAAGTGGCTATCGAGCACTACGCTCCCTTAGATGTGTATACCTTCTTCGAGCGACATCTGGCCGCCTTCGGGCTGGGCCACCTGCCCGATAATATGTCTCTCCTGTATTGGGCGGGTAGCTCTTTCTTCCTCCTGGCCGTCCTGGGATTCATCGGATACAAAAGGCACCCGGCCCAACGACGAACGTTCGCCGTTCGCCAGGCACCTGCCTCTGGCATCCTGCTTTTAGCGCTCTATTTGCTTGTTCCTCTGGGCCTGGCCTACGTCGTCAATCTGCTGTATCCCTTCACCCCCTACGGCTTTGAACGACTGCTCCTGTTCGCCGCCCCTGCCTACTATCTGCTGGTGAGTCTGGGGCTGACCTGGTTGAAAGAGTTCTCTGCGCCCCTGTGGGGATTGGCTTTGTCCCTTGTTTTGCTCCTGAGCGGTCTTTCTCTGTACGGTTTTTACACCGTGGCCCGTTACCCGGAGGACGATTACCGCCCTCTGTTGGAGCGGATGCTGGCCCTGGCCCGCCCCGACGACGCCGTCATCTGCCTCTATCCCTGGCAAATCGGCTATTTCGGGGCCTGCTGGGATCAAGAGCCGCCCCACCTGTACCCCGCCTTCGAGGTGGATTGGCCCTCCCGCGCCGACGATGCGGGGCTGATAGGGAGATACTGCGATGGATTATTGACCCACCATCGGCGGCTATGGTTTCCGGCCCATCAGACCGAGGGCCGCATCCTGGAAGGCGAGTTCGAGAGCTATCTAAGCCGCCATTATTACCCCGTCCTGAACGAATGGGCCAATCCGCACACGCGCCTTCTTTTCTACGTCGCCCCAGACGAAATAAAGATGACCGGCAGCGAGGTGAATTTCGACCACAAATTGCGGTTGGTGGAGAGCGGTCTGGGGACTGGCCCTTTTGAAGCGGGCTGGGGAGTGATCGGCGTCGAACTCCTGTGGCAGAAAACCGGCCACCTGGACGGCACCTACAGCCTCGGTCTGCGCCTGACGGACGAGGAAGAGACCACCTGGGGGCAGCAGGATAGCGAACCTGTGGGGGGGCTGTATCCTTTCTCGGCCTGGCGTTCCGACGAGCAGGCGCGGGATCGGCACGGGCTTCTGGTGCCGGCCGGAACGCCGCCTGGCTCCTACCAGGTCAGGCTGAGCGTTTCCCGCACCGACGGCCAGAGCCTGGACGTTATCGATCGTAATCTCATCCCCCAGGGGGTGGAGGCTACTCTGGGCACGGTGGAGGTCATGCCGCCCAAACGTCAGCCGCCCCTGGAGGCCCTGAACATCCAGCATCCGCTGGAGGCCGACCTGACCGACGCCCAGAACGGATTCACCGCCCGCCTGCTGGGTTGCAGTGTAAGCCGAGGGCCTTTCGCGCCGGGCGATGAGATAAGACTGACCCTTTTCTGGCAAATCTTGAAGGAGAGCGGGCGGGATTACGCCGCTTTTATCCAACTTCACGAAGATGGAAAGGTGTGGGCCGCCGGGGAGGAACAATATCCGGCCAGCCGTTGGGGGGGTGGAGAGTTCATCCGCGCTCCCCAGACCCTTCTGCTGCCCGCCGACCTGCCTCCTGGCGATTATCGCCTGGCGGCTGGACTCTACCGCCCCGAAGACGGGGAGCGTCTGCGGACAAAAAGCGGCCAGGATCAGATCGAGTTGCAGACGGTGCAGACCGCGGGTGGACGAGAACACAATTACCAGAAACCGACCGTCAGCCACCCGCTGGCGATTCGACTCGGCGAGGCGGCGGCCCTGATAGGCTACGACCTTGAGCGCCAGGAGGTCAGGCCAGGCCAGACTTTACGCCTGACTCTCTTCTGGCAGGCTTTGGCCCCTATGGAGCAGTCGTATACGGTTTTCGTGCACCTCTTGGACGCCGAGGAGCACATTGCCGGCCAGATAGACGCCATTCCCGGCCTGGGCACGCTGCCCACCACCAGTTGGGCGCCCGGCGAGTACCTGGAGGACGGATATCAATTCCAGGTTAAGACCGAGGCTCAACCCGGCCCGCATTTAATCGAGGTAGGAATGTACGACGCCAGGAGCGGCGAGCGTCTACCCGTCTGGGACGAAAATAAGCCGCTTCCTGGCGACAGGGTGTTGTTGAAAGAGGTCATCCGCGTTCTTCCGCCCTGAGCAGACACGGATTTCCTGCGCGGATGTCACGGATTACCCGCCCGTTCCCACGCTCTGATGAAATCGCCAGCGCGCTGTTCTTACTTGCTGCTACCTGGGATCACCAGGATTTGTCTCCTGTGAAGAATCCACTCTCACCTCTTTTGTGAAAACGGGCCGCAGCCAGGATGCGATCCGAAAGACGGGAGAAGGGCAGGCTTTGCAGATACACCAACCCCGGCCCGGTCAGTCTGGCGATAAACAGCCCTTCTCCGCCAAACAGGGCGTTTGTGAATCCTCCCACAAATTGAATGTCATAATCTACAGACGGAGCGAAAGCCACCAGGCACCCCGTGTCCACCCGCAGAGTTTCCCCGGCTTCAAGATATTTTTGAATGATCGTCCCTCCGGCGTGGACGAAGGCCCGGCCGTCGCCTTCCAGTCGCTGCAAGATGAAGCCCTCGCCGCCGAAAAGTCCCGCTCCGAGCTTTTTTGTAAAAGCTACTTCAATTTCAATACCTCTGGCCGCGCACAGGAAGGAGTCCTTCTGACAAAGGAACGTTCCTCCCAGTTCGCTCAACTCAAGGGGTATAATTTTGCCCGGATAAGGAGCGGCGAAGGCCACGTGTCCTTTCCCCTCCCCATTGTGCAGAAAGGTGGTGATAAAGAAACTCTCCCCGGTGATCATGCGCTTAAAGCCCTTGAACAGACCGCCGCCGGTGGAGGTTTGCATTACGATGCCATCCTCCATGTACATCATTGCCCCGGCTTCGGCTCTCACTCCTTCGCCGGGGTCCAACTCGACCTCCACCATCTGCATGTCGTCCCCGTAAATCTTGTAGTCGATAACGTCGGTCATGCTAATACCTCCTTAATTTTTAATTTAAGCCACAGAGGGCACAGAGAACACAGAGGATTTTCCTCACACTGCCTGGGCTTGGGCTATTTCAGATAGCAGTAGTCACTATACCTCATCAAAAGGCTTTTGTCAAGGAGAGCGGGCGAACGGTCAACGGATTAAAAAAACGGATTTAACGGATATGATACAGTGCAATCCGTTAAATCCGCTCCAGAATCCGTTGACCGCCTTCTCTGCCGGGTCGCTACCGGTGGCGGCGAGAGATGGCAGAGGAAGCCGGGAGGAAGGGCCTGGACCAATCCACCTTAGCTGGACAACACGAAGTTTGAACGTTGGTTACGGGTAAACGATATAACTAGCAGCGTATCCCACGTTGGAGACCCCGTATCCGATTTGCATGTAGCCGCTTTCCCCCCAACCGTCACCCCAGGAGTTTCTTAGATACCATATTCCGTTGGTCCCCTGATCGTCATCCCAACCAACCAGGACCACACCATGATTCACGCGCCCGCGGCAATATGAGGTCTCATCGGTTTCGAAAACGCCACCCCCATAGCGTTGAAAGGATGGGCCTACACACACCGCAACTGAAACGGGGCCGTAGTCGAGGATAGCCTGCTTGATAGCTGTCACGGAGGGAACGCTGTAGTAGTCCTCCCTCACATAGTCCCAGGAAGAGATTTTCTCGTGATGTGGGTGCGGTGGGTTGCAAGGAACATCAGCAGCTTCGTAGGGGAAATCGGCCTCATAAACCGCCCCCGCGTCGGGCTCATCCGGTGGTACCTTATTCCAATGGTAATCGTGGGCCCACCACCCACCATGGCAACCCCAGCCATCTGTATTGCACGAAACCAGGTACTGTTCTGAGATATCCTTCTCAAGCCCATCTTTGATTTTGATGTTGGATTCAAATGGGCCGACCGTGCTGAAAGCCCAGCAACTCCCACAATTGTCCTGATCCCTTATCTCGGTGCATCCTTCTCGATCACACCAGTTGAAGGAAGGTGGTACTTCTTCTTCTCGAAGCATCTCTACGACCTCCACCTGAAGGGTGAAGGCTGGTTCCTGCACCTCCTCTTCCCAAGGGCGACGATGGACCAACCTGAGAGTGGTTTGGCCCACTGCCACTGCCTTGAATCGTAGTATTTGGTCAACTGGGGCACCGAGTATAGGCAATTCTGACTCGAGCATCACCTCCTCCTCTAGAGGGAGCAGGATACTCTCTGTATCGAGCAGAATATCCTTCTCTAACTCCTCTATCTCCCACATGTAGCCGGCGGATATGTTGCTTTGCAGCCTGACAACCAGAATTTCGCCTTCTTCGAGCTCGACCTGGCTGCCATCATCCTCTATACCCAACTCGAATTCATCAGGGGTCGTCGGCAAAGGCATCTCCGCCGATAATAAAAAACCCTGCTGAAACTAAAAAAGCGATTAACAGCGATTGAAAAATCTTCATGGGTTTCCTCCCTTATTTAATAGGTTACAATGAAGTGTCCTCTGACACTGGACACTTTTAGACGGACATTAAGCAACACTTTACCTGACAGTTTCGTTCAAATACACCACCTCCTCCTTTAGAGCGCGGATGAACCGTTCGATGTAGGCATTTTCTGTAGGCTGACTTCAGCGCAGCAATCAAAGTCCCCACCGCCAGCTTCTTTCAGGTCGCTACCGGTGGCAGCGAGAGATGCAAGGTAATTCAAGGGGAAGAGCCTGGGCCAATCCTCCTTAACTGGACAACACGGAGTTTGAACGTTGGTTACGGGGGTGTCCAGTTTTGAAGGTTCACTACAGCCTGAGGTTACCTCTCATTAAGCAGATGCAGCTTCCTGGAAAGTTTAAGGTACTGCACAAAGGGCTGGTCGGACAATTCCGCAACCTCGCGCGCCGAGAGCGTCGCAGTAAACATCCGTCGCCCGCCCGTGACCCCGCTGACCCCTAATCCCTCTAAGATGGCAGCTTCAGTAGTGTCCGGGGCGTGCTCAGTATGGATAAAGACCACGAAAGCACGCTCTTCTTGATTTTGAACATCATCTAACGCCGCGGCAAGCGCTGCGTCTATTTTCCGATAGTCCACAGGCGTCCCCTTCTCCCTTCGCAGGACAGTCGCACGCCGAGGAACCCCTTCTAGCTTACAGATTAAGCGCATCAATCAGTCCGAAGCCCCATTTCAGGTCGAAGGTTGTTCCCATCGAGCTGTTTGCGCGAAGCTCGGCCTTAATGCCATCTGGGTCATATGCCTGATCACGCTCCAGCAGCAGCGCGACGATGCCGGTGATGATTGGCGTCGCCATACTGGTGCCAGCCTTGACCACATAGTTCTCGTTAATCATAAGCACTCGACGGGGAAGCGAATCTGCGGAGAGGGAGGAAATGATCATTGCTCCAGGCGCTGCTACATCCGGCTTCTGCGCACCATTGCGCAACGGTCCTTCGCTACTGAAGTCGGAAATGTCATCCAATACGAGTCCCACTTGTCTCTGTTCGTTGTCGATATCCGTCCATTGCACTTTCGTAGTGTACGAGGCAACGGTTACCGCACTGACAGCCGTTCCTGGGGAACCAATCTTAAGTGCATCCTGCACACTCTTCCCGGTGAAAATTACATCGGAATGCTCACTCAGCGCCCATACGTCTACTAGTCCTTTGTTGATCGACGCTCCACGCAACCATAGCCGCCAGATACCTGCGGGGACTGGCCGAATCACGATGCGGAAGTTATGATCACCGTTCGCTAGATCGGGACCGGGTGTAACAATCTGCACATCTCCGTCCGGCAGGTTGTAGGTTCGCCTTGGGGACCCGTCAGTAATGATGCTCTGATAGGGCGTTTGAAAACCGTCTGGCGACTGTATGCCCACCTCGATCTGGTCATTGCCAGAATACCAACCGTTCAATAGGGCGATATCGATGATAGTAGCATCCATACTTGGTACTCGAAAGCGGAGGGAGCGTCTCTGCCCCTGTGGCACGGTGGTTTGGGCATGGATGTTATCGTTGCCGTCGTTGCCCGCTGCACAGCAGACAATCCGCCCTGGTCCGGACTCTTCATCAATGATCTGTGACAATGGGTCACTGCCGTCGTGGGGATCGTCGTGCCCACCAAGGCTGAGATTGACCACCGCCGGCCGTCCAAGCTCGCGCGCTACCCGGAAAATGTAGAGGATTCCATCGGCGATGTGCGCACTTTGCAAGGTTGTCTTGACGATGACTAACTCCGCCCCCGGTGCTACGCCTCCGAAAGCAGCATCTTCGCCCGCAGCGATGCCGGCGACGTGAGTACCATGACCGTGAGTGTCGCGGGAGGCTGTAAGCAACTCTCCAGTAAATTCAATCCCATAGCCGCCTTCTGGCACGCCCGGGCCGGGCAACGTCTGGTCCCAGATGCGCAAAATGCGCCCTGTGAAGGCAGGATGGTTAGAGTCAATGCCGGTGTCCACTATACCGATGATGACTCTTTTCCCACTCAGCCCACTTTTAGAGCGAAATTTCGGAAGGTTAATTTTGCCCGAAGCCACATCCATCAGCGGCCGCAAGTAGTGCGACGGAGTGATGCGCTCGACAGCAGGGTCTTCGGACAACGGGTCCAAACTATCCAACGGCAAGATTGCCGTCCGTACTCTCCCCCTGGGCTGATTGACTCGGATGCCATACTGAGCCAGGTGATCCAGCCTTGCCTGCTCGTCACAGTTGATAAAGACTACAACGCGGGACGGCTTTGGACTATCCTCCTCGGAGACGATGCCCAGCGACCGCATGTGCCGGAGCAAACCCTTCCGTCCTTCCTTTTGATAGTCCTCCAAGGCGACTATCAGTCCAGAAGCGATTTTCTCGTATTTCATGTCTTACCTCCTCGTATAATATATGTGGTGTGGGGTGTCAGTCCACTGCCCTGAGATCCAATCATAAATGGCTATTCGCCACCAGCAAAATCGGGAGCGGGGCCGCGTTTTCCCGGGAGACTGCTTCCACTCAGAAACTAGCCTTATGCATCCTCGAAATCTTAGGTTTCGTTCA
>DAOULT010000193.1:0-6744 GCA_034417895.1 Anaerolineae bacterium
TCCTTCTATCAAAGTTGGTAAATCCATTGCTTGAGTTTGAGGCATGCGGTCTCCTTCATCTCTCAATGTTGCTGTTATTCTTCGACCAGTTTAGTAACGTCAAATAAGAAGCAAAAATTGTGGTCAATAACTGCAAAAATGGAGATATAAGTATCATTAGAACCAGCCAACCAATAAAGCTCGTCTTAGGGTCGTAGAGAATGAACGGATGCCCGAAATTCTGAAAATCGGAATTCGGGTTGAAGAGCATGGGGATGGTGCTTCCCCAGATGATGCCCATTAAAACGAAAGTAAAGAGCGAAGTGATAATGGTGTAGATGAGCACTTTCTTGAGGACGTCCCCCACGCTTGCCGCGTCAATGGTCGCTCTCCTGGCGATGTACCACCCCACGGGAAAGCCGAACAATATGCAGAAGATCGGAACACCCATCCCCGCTCCCACACACAGCACATCGGCGATGATAAAAATCACGAAAACAATTTTCAAGTTCAACTTAAAAATTCTATTCATATCTCGCATTTTTCCCTCTTTTCCTCCTTGATTAGTTGTGGAGTTCATTATAGAGGGAATAACGGTCGCCCCGATGGTAAATCCGCAGGAACTCGACAGGGATGGCTGCTTGCGAATAGGACACCCGCTCGATGTAGAGCAAGGCTGCTCCGGGCGCTATCGACAGCAAATGGGCCAGGTTGTGCGAAGCCAGGATGGCGCGAATGACCTGTTTGGCGCGCACCAGACGGATGCTGTAGTCATTTTCCAACGCCTGGCGCAAGGGATTCCTGGCATAGTCGTACTGCAATACGCCGGGACAATGACGGTGCACCAGGTGCGACTCCTCGACGCTCATCGGCTCGCCATTCGCCAAGCGCAGTCGCTCCAGACGGGCCAGTTCTTCGCCCGGCTCGACCTGTAGTTTTTCGGCAATATCTTGTGGGGCCGGCACGAGGCCAGAAAACAGCACCTTTGTACCCGGCTCAAGTCCTCGCTGGCGCATGTCCTCGGTAAAGCTGACGATGCGCACCAGACCTTGCTCCAGGGTAGGATGGGCCACGAACGTGCCACGGCCCCGTTGCCTGTAGATCAGGCCCTCGTTGACCAGCATATCGAGCACCTGGCGTACCGTAGTGCGGCTGACCTGGAAGTGGGCGGTCAACTCCGATTCCGGCGGGATCATGTCGCCCGGCTGCCACTCCCTGCGCAAGATGTTGCCGCGCAGAATCTCATATAACTGATGGTAAAACGGCAACTTGCTGTTGCGGTCGATACGCTCCATTAGCGCCTCACATCTTCAGTGCTGTGCCAGCCTCGCACTCGCCTCGCTCTCAAACCTGCTAACATTATAACATTAATATTTGCGTTTGTCAAGAGTGCTCCCAGGCCCCTGGGCTGGTGCGTCCCAGATTTTTGGAAGGGGCCTGGCACTATTATGAAACCGAAGGATCAACAACGAACGTGAGAATTGAACGAACGCTGGCAGTGCTATCAATAATAGTATCTCCCCTCAAGACTGTGGTTGCTCATTGCGTCTGTAGGTTTCATTCGGGCGTGTGAAAAAGGGTTCAGTTCGTTAAATTCTGCCGTTCGTTGTTGTTCCTTTTTCATAGCCAGCTTCCAAAAGTGCCAGGCACCTTATCCCCTAAAACTTGGGACAGACCCGCCTGCCCTGGGCTGGCGGCTTGACAGGGTGGGAAGGTGTGGTACAATGGCCTCATGTTACAGATTCCGACCCTGGTTTACCTCGCTAGCGCCTGGCTGGTGGGCATCTATCTTGGCTCCATTTTTCGGCTTCCTCTCGCTGCTCTGGTGCTATCCGGCCTGTTATTTCTCGTCGTCCTTTTCGTCGGGCGGAACGAGCGGCGGGTCAGTCTGCCCGCTGCCTGCGTCGTGTTTCTGCTCCTTGGGACCGGACGCTACTACCTGGCCCTTCACCATCCCGACGAGGGCCAGGTGGATTTTTATAACGGTCGTGGTCGGATCACGATGCGGGGCCTGGTCGTGGGCGAGCCGGACGTGCGCGACCGCTGGACCAACCTGCGGATCGAGGCCGAAAGCCTGGCCCTGGACGAACAGGAGCGCCCGCTCAGGGGCAAAATCCTGGCGCAGACTCGTCGCTATCCGGCATATCGCTACGGCGACTGCCTGGAGATCGAGGGCTTGCTGGAGGAGCCGCCTGAGTTCCAGGATTTTTCTTACAAAGACTACCTTGCTCGCCAGGGCATCCACTCCACGATCTATTATCCGCGGATCACTCTCCTGGAGCGCGACCAGGGCCGCGCCTTCTGGAAAGCGCTTTACTCCTTCAAGGCCAGAGCGCAGAACACCATCGCCCAGATATTACCTGAACCCCAGGCTTCGCTCTTGACGGGCATTTTGCTCGGCGTGGAGACAGGCATCCCCGCCGATCTGTTGGAGGATTTCGACGACACCGGCACCAGGCACATCATCGCCATTTCCGGTTTTAACATTACGGTGCTGGCCGGAGCTTTGGCGGCTGTAGCCCGCAGGCTGTTCAGCAAGAGGGCATCGCTGTTCATCGCCCTGGTGGGCATTATCCTCTACGCCGTTCTGGTCGGAGGAGAGGCGACGGTGGTGCGGGCGGCTATCATGGGCAGTCTGGCTCTGATAGCCATCCTCTTCGGGCGGCAGGCATACGCTCTCACCTCCCTGGCGGCGGCTGCTTTCCTGATGACCCTCATCGATCCTTTCACTGAGTGGGACATTAGCTCTCAGCTCTCGGCAGCCGCTACCCTGAGCCTGGTTATCTTCGTTCCTATTTTCGAAACCTGGTTTGAGCGGCTGCTGGGTAAAGTTCTTTCAGCGGAATGGAGTAAAGCGGTGGTCCGCTTTCTGGACGAGACTCTGATCGTCACCCTGGCGGCTCAGGTGTTGACCCTGCCTCTGATCGTCCACTACTTCAAGCGGCTCTCTCTGGTCTCTATCCTGGCAAACGTCTTGATCCTGCCTGCACAGCCGGGGGTGATGTTCACCGGGGGGCTGGCGACCCTGGCCGGGATGGGGTGGCCTCTGGCCGGGCAAATTCTGGCCTGGATAGCCTGGCTGTTCCTGAGCTGGACTATCTGGGTGGTGAAACTTACAGCCCGCATCCCTTACGCCTCGGTAGAGGTGGGACGTTTGAGCGTCGGGCTGCTGTGGCTATACTACGGAGCGCTAGCCATGGCTTTATACCTCAAGGCTCAGGAGTCTGAGCAGCGTCAGAAGCTATGGCATAGCCTGACCCGCCATCTATCTGCCAAAGCGGTTCTCCTGGCCCTGGCGGTCACCGCGACCCTGGTGTGGGCCGCCGTTTTCAGCCTGCCCGATGGCTATTTGCACCTGGTCTTTTTCGACGTGGGCCAGGGCGATTCCATTTTCATCGTCTCGCCCGGCGGTCGGCAGGTTCTGGTCGATGGCGGGCCGAACCCCACCGCCTTGCTTGCCGCCCTGGGCCAGAAGATGCCCTTCTGGGATCGCTCGCTCGACGTGGTGGTCGCGACCCATCCTGACGAGGATCACATCACCGGCCTTATTGGCGTGCTGGAACGTTACCAGGTGGGACGAGTTTTGGAGACCACTTTACCTTGTGAGACGGCTGTAGCCCGCCAGTTGGCAGACACGATCCAGAACAAAAACGTGCCCGTAGAACTGGCGCAGAGAGGGATGCGCCTCAGACTGGACGAAGGCTTGTGGCTGGACGTGCTGCACCCTGGCGAAACGCTGCTTTCGGGCACCGAGGCCGACGATAATAACAACAGCATCGTGCTCAGGCTGGTATATGGTCGAGCCTCTTTTTTGCTGACCGGAGACGTGGCGGAGGAGGCAGAGCGAGAGTTGATCCGAGCGGGGCAGCCGCTTCAAAGCCTGGTGCTCAAGGTCTCTCACCACGGGGCCAAAACGTCGAGCACCGCCCCTTTCCTGGAAGCCGTTCGGCCCCAGGTGGCGATTATCCAGGTAGGGGCTGAAAATCGGTTCGGACACCCTGCGCCGGAGGCATTGAAGCGGCTGGAAAATACGACCCTATTCCGTACCGACCAGCAGGGCGCAGTGGAGGTGGTGACGGATGGAGAGCAGTATTGGATCGGTACGGAAAGGTAAGGGCATGGACACAAAACCACGAAGGGCTATAGTGGGGGTTATGGGTTCAGGGCAGCCGGGCGACCACGACCACCTGGCTTATGAACTGGGGAAATTGCTGGCCCAGGAAGGGTTCATAGTCCTGACTGGCGGTGGAGAGGGGATAATGAAAGCGGCCTCGCGAGGAGCCTCGGAGGCCGGAGGGCTGGTGGTGGGCATTCTGCCCTCCGCTGGCTGGGACGACCGCAAATACGCCAGCCAATACCCAAACGAGTACGTGGACGTTCCCATCTTCACCGGCATGGGGGACGCCAGAAACGCCATCAACGTCAAAACGTCCGACGTGGTGATCGCTCTGCCGGGCGGGGCGGGCACGCTCTCGGAGATCGGCCTGGCGCTGAAGAGCAAGAAAGGGGTGATCGTCGTCGGCTGGCCCGATTTTGCCCTGCCCAAAAGCTGTGTTGGGCCGTGGCTGCACCAGGTGGATAGCCCCCAGGCGGCGGTGGACAAGGTGAAAGAATTGCTGGCAGAAGCGTGATGCCTCACGCGCCGGCCAGCTCCGGGGTGAGGAGCCACTCCACCAGCCAGCGGTCTCCCTGGCGCGCCAGGCAGACCACGGCCACTTCGCAGAACTGCACCACGGGGCGGTTGGGGTCGCCGCTCAGCAACAGCCCGGCCAGACGGGCCAGAAAGGGCAAATGTCCGACCAGCATCACCGCCTGCGAGTGACGCATCAACTCAGCGGCGACAGGCCGCACGTCGTCGTTGGGGGCCAGGCCGGATACAGCCACTATCCCGCCCGGCGGGGAAAGGCGCTCGCCGAAGATGGTCGCCGTCTGCTCGGCGCGGGTCTTGCCGCTGTGACGGATTTGATGCACCTCCAGCCCTAGCCGTCCCATATAGGCGGCCATCCGTTGGGCCTCCTGGCGGCCACGCTCGGTCAGCGGGCGGGTGGGGTCCACGCTTTTCGGCTCAGCTTCGCCGTGTCGCACCAGGTAGATTTTCATAAGACTCACTCGCTTCTCCCTGTAAGGTCAAATCCGTCCAGCAGCCTTCATGTTTCTAAGCGCCTGAGCAAGTTCAACCGGGTCATGTTCACTACATAGCACAATATCGGCGTGCTCACCATCCATATCGTAAACTCTGACACCTTCAGGGTCCTCGTCAGCTTCTTTGGCGAACTCTCGCAAAATGCTAATGACTTTCTCCTTTGCCTCATCTTCAGCAAGATTAACGATCATTAGCCAACTTCCCCCGCTCCGCGGCTTAACTGCTTTAATACCTTCCGTAGTCTCAACAAGCTCAAACTCATCACTTGTAGTGTAATTTGTAATGTGTAAGAACGCCTCCTCCACACCGGCAATACCTTCAATAAGCAACGACAGTTTTTCAAAATCTTCTTCTCTCTTTGCCACCTCTCTCACCTCCTCCCTCTGTCGTAAAAGTATACCATCTCCCTAGTCTTTCGTCAAAGTCATGCCGCCGCCCAGGGCTAGAGCGGCTTGTCCAGGACGGGCCGGTCGTGCTGTGCTAAGTGGGCTGACTCTACTTTCAGAACCCTGCAGACCGCGACCGACCGAAATAGAACCGTTTCCACTTCTTTTCACGCAAACTGTAATACAGGTTGTATCCGTCCACGTACGCGATGACTCGTTCCACGAGCGAAGCCTCCCATATAAGAGACAGCCCACCTAGAGGCAGGCTGTCGGGCCGGAGATGCTATCTCCGGGGGGGTTACTATTGATAGTATAGCACAAGTGCTGTAGTTTGTCAATAGAACCGATCTGCAACAACACAGACTGCGCAATCCGTTAAATCCGTTCCAGAATCCGTTGACCGCCCCTATCCGTGTCCGCTGTACGCCATACGCATTACTGGCGGATTGAGCAGTGACATTGTAAATAGAACGTATGTGCGCAACCCGTGAACAGCGACGCACAATTTCCCAGACTCCAAATCCCCGATCCCCATGCCCTATATGCCGAGGTAAAAGCCATGCCCGAAAGTCGCAAATGTTCTCGTCCTGGTTGTAAAGCCTGGGCCATGCGCGGCAAAGACTATTGTTCTGCTCACCGTCCTGGCGGCATCCCTGGCGCGGGCGCTCCCAGGGGCAACGTCAACGCTCTTAAACACGGTCTCTACGCTCGCAAACTGGCCGAGAAAATCCAGGAATACATTGACCTCCCTGACGACCAGACCATAGACACCGAGTTGGCCCTGATCCGTACTGTCAACAAATACATCGCCACCTGTTTGCAGGAGCTTATGTCTTCTGACGACAGGCGGAATTACGAGCTTATTGCCAGGCTATCGCAGGCTCTTTGCCAGAGCAGCCAGCAAATTCTCAGGCTGCTCAAGGCCAGGCAGGAATCGCCGCCAGATTTTGAAGCCATTCTGACCGAGCTTACTGAGGTCGCTGGTTGGGAAGTGGAATTGTAGCATATAGAATGTGGAGAGAACCTGGAGGCATGTTATGGGATTCTTGACCGTCGCCAAATACTCCTGTGCAGGCTCGATTTTTATGTCAATAATTGTTCACTTAGAGACTCGAGTTTTGCGATGACTTGACAACTGGGGCGATTTGTGGCAAAACACGCATACCAACTTGCCAGGAGGTGCGTGATGCGGTTGCCCATCGTCCAGTTTCCAAGCATCGTTGCCGACAATCTGAC
>DAOULT010000194.1:0-23453 GCA_034417895.1 Anaerolineae bacterium
AGCAGGTCGAGGCGCACGGCCAGCCGCAGCCTCTCGTCGGCTACGAGGGTCGGCAGCGGCCAGAGAAGGCCGAGGTCATCATCCGCCGCCGGTACGTTGGCTATTCGAGCAACGACGTGGGCTTTGCTCTCAAGGACGGGGCCTACGTGCCCATTATCAGCGAGTACGACCGCGCAGTCAGGTGGGGCGACGACACGCTCACCCGCCTCAAGGTGGCCTACGCCCGCGCTGCGGTAAACAAGGTCGTCAGGCAGAAGAAGGCCACCATCCTGAGCGACCGCCAGAAGAACGGCGTGCAGACCATCCGCGTGCGGCTGTATGCCGGTTGAGTGAGCAAACCACGATAAGGAGAGAAGCCGTGAAAACGAAAGAAGAGAAGATCACTTTGATGCATTGGGAGCAGTTGGAGCCGCATCCGAACAACCCACGCACCGAGTTCCCGGCGGAGCAGGTGCAGGAGATGGCCCGCTCGATAGCGGCGCAGGGAGTGTTGCAGCCCCTGGTGTGCGTGCCGCTGGGAGATGGGCGGGCCAGGATCGTGATGGGGCACGTGCGCTGGCGGGGAGCGAAGGAGTTGGGTGAAGAGGCCCCGCTTCTGCCGGTGCGCCTGGTCGATTGGGACGAGAGCCGCCAGAGGTTGGCTATGATCACGGAGAACATGGCCCGCTACGACCTGGACCCCATAGCCGAAGCCCGCTACCTGGAGATGCTCAAGGACGAGATGGGCCTGACGAACCAGGAGGTCTCCGAGGCCACCGGCCTGGGGCCGTCCACGATCCGCGACCGCCTTCAGCTTCTCCGCCTGCCGGACCAGGTGCAGGCGCTCATCTCTGCCGAGGAGCTGCCGCCCTCGGCGGGCCGGCCTCTGGCCCAGATCGAGGACGACGACGAGATGGTGGCCTTCGCCCGGAAGTGCGCCTCGGAGAGAGTTTCCGTGACGGAGATCGGCAGGGTAGTGAAGGCCCTGCCTGCGGACGTGAAGCGGTCGGCTCGGAAGCGCCGGAGAGAGCAGCACGCCAGACCTCGCCGGAAGCCCAGGATCGTGGTCACGACCGACATTCTGGAAGGATACGAGGGGTCTGTCGAGGTGGACGAGATAACGAAGTGCGTGCGGATCGTGTGCCAGAGATGCGGAGAAGAGGAGGCGGCCTGCCAGCAGTGCCCCCTGGTGGAGATGGTGCGGCTGGTGATGCTCCAGCCTGGGGTGCGGGAAATACGGGCTGAAGGAGAATTCGTCGAGGACGAAGACGAGTGGCGAGGGCTGCCTGGGCGTGGGCTGAAGGTGGTTGAAGGCCACGCGCCAGGGTGGAAGCAAATTGTGTGAGCGAGCTGACGTTCTGGAATGGAGGCCGAAAACGAGGAAAGCAATTGAGGTAGTGTTCACCATCGACGAAGAGACTGGCGACCTGACCGCCGACGTGAAGGGTGCCCAGGGGCCGACGTGTCTGGACCAGGTGCTGGCCGGGCTGGACGACCTTCTGGGCCAGCCTGCGCAGACGGTGAAGAAGCCGGAGTACCACAGGAGGGTGCAGGTTCGGAAGGACAGGCTCAGGACAAGAGGCGGACGATGAAGTATGAAGCGAGTAAGCGGGCGGTCTATTATTGTATGGAAGGGCATCCATTAGAGGTGGTCTGGAAGGCGGGAGAAACTTCAGGCTCTACCAGACTCACGATGACTTGCGAGACACCGGGTTGTCACCACTGCCGTAAGATAATGAAGGCTTTCCGACGGGCAGTGTTGGAAGTGGCGGAGGCGGAGGGAGTGCCGGTGGCCGATAGGAGCGTGTGTTGTGAATGACCTGATGAGTGAGTCAGAGCTTGTTGGAGTTGAGGAAGTCCAGACAAACGAGCTGACAGTCATCATAGACGACCAGGGCCGCCTGCTCATCTTCGACGCCCCGGAGCCAGCCCTGGAAGGTTTGGCCGAGTTATTGGGGCCGCCGTTGGGATATGGCGGGCGCGGGCCGCTGGGACTGTGTGGGTAAATCGGAGGATAGGATATGTCACTACAACGGCTTCGATGCGACCAAATCTACGTTGACCCGGAGATCTACCCGCGCGAGCAAATACAAAGGGCGCACGTGGCCGAACTGGCCTCTTGCTTGCGGGAGAGCGCCGCTCCAGACTCCCTATTTGACCCCATAGAGGTCGAAAGGGTCAGCCAGGAGGATGGCGCCGCAAGGTATCGAGTCCTGGACGGCGCCCACCGCTGGCAGGCCACGAAGGAAGTTGGCCTGGAGACAGTGGCGGCTCTCGTCGTCGACCTGAATGGGGACGACCCGCTCCTGTACGCGGCCAGCCGCCAAACCGATGGGCTGAAGCTCTCGGAGAGCGACGCCCGAAAAACAGCGAGAGCAGCCTACGCCAGAAACCCGAAACTGACTTCCGCCCAAATAGCCAGCAGGGTCAAGCGCAGCCAGCGAACCGTAAATGAATACCTCAAAGACCTGCGGGCGGCCTACGAGATGCAACAGGACTTGCTCATTCTTAAGCTGGACAGGCTTGGCTGGCCGCAAGAATGGATCGCGGAGAGGATAGGGCTATCTCAAAAAACAGTGGACAATCATTTAGTAAAAATGGCAGAATTGCCAAAATTACTAAATAGCGACCTCCAGCGCGGCTTCCCGGTCCACAAAGTGGCCGAAAAACACGGCTGGCCGGAGCCGCTGGTGTGGTCGGTGGCTCTGGAGGGAAAGGACGACCTGGAGCGCTTCGAGGCCCTGGGCTGGAAGCTCAGAACCTGGGACAACTTCTCCTTCAGCGGCCGCGACAGGCGGTTTGGCGGCGAGTGGCCGGGCAACATCCCGGCGCAGATCGTGGCTCACACCCTGCGCTTCTTCACCAGGCCGGGCGATCTCGTCCTGGATCCTATGGCCGGCGGCGGCGTGACGCCCGATACCTGCCTGGCGATGGGCAGGAAGTGTTGGGCCTACGACCTCGAGACGAGAGAGGAAAGGCCAGAGATCGTAACCCACTATTGGGACCCTGCCGGGTTAACCTGGCCTCGAGCCTCGAAATTCAAACCCGACCTCATCTTCCTCGACCCGCCCTATTACGCCAAGAAAAAGGAAGGCTACGCCGAGGGAAGCATCTCCAGCCTGCCGCGCCAGGACTACCTGCACTTCTTCAACGAGTTCTTTACCCTGTTGGCCGAGCGCTCCAAAAAGGACACCAGGCTGGCGTTCCTGATCGCCGACTGGAGAGACTTTCAAGGGAAGTCGGCCCTGGAGGAAGACCCTGACCAGGCCATTCTCCTGCACGACTACACGGACCTGCTGAGAAGCGCCTGGCAGATCACGCACTACGTAGATGCCCCGCTGTCCAGCGAACGCTTTACGGGCAGCATGGTGGCGGCCATGCAGGAAAGAGGCGCCCTGGGCACTACTTCCCGCTGGTTAATCATAGCCAGGAGGCGGTAAGATGGCCACTGTCACAGGGGCGTTCATGCCCCATCCTGCGGGCGTTATCAGCAAACTCAAACTGGCCGACTTCAGGTATCCTGCCGGGCGGCTGGACGTAGGGTTTAGCCACTTCCCTGCCATTCCCAGCCTGTTCGCGCTCATGACCCGCCTGCGCCGCTTTCCCCGTCCCGACGAGGCTCTCAGGTTTCTGATGGAACACGCCGATGAGGGAACCGAAGGCGACCCGCAAACCTTGAAGCGGGCGCAAAAGCTGTACCTCGACTTCGGGCGGGACATGCACACCCTGGGCCTTCTCTATCCTTCAGGCGCGTTTGAATTCGTCGAGTATCAAAAAGCCCTCGACCTTCAATACAACGTGGACTTCGTGGCCGGGCTGCTGCCCTTCTTTTTTCTCCTCGACGAGGCGCCTGACCCTATCGGGATTCAGGCCGCCATGCGGCATCCTGGCCTCTGGCGGGGAAGCAACAACAGCTTGAGAGAAATGCGTCATTATTTTCGATATCAGGCCCACTACTCTTCTTTTGCACGCGAGCCTGCGCCAGCCAACGTGATCCATTCTCTGCAAATCTCGATAGCGAGAAGGTATGGCGAAGGGGCGGCGGAGAGGGTAGCCCAGGCGGTGTTCGGGATCGCCAGTCTGAGGGAGGCGACCAAAGCTCAGGCTATGGTCATGCAGAACGAGATAGCCAGCAATAGTCGGTGGGGCGAGGTGGTGGAAGCTGTATTGCAGTCAGAACCTGGGGGCGCCAGGTGCGACCCTTACGAAGCGAGGAAAAAGCTCAGGCGCGTCCGCAGAGGCGCCGAAGAATGGAGCGGCAGGCTGTACTGGATGACCAACCGAGATAGGCCATACGCCACAAGCGTCGCGGGGTGCTGGCTATTTGGCTCCGAACACGTCAACGACTTGATAGAAGAGCTTAGAGCAGACTTTGAGCCTGACGGCGTGATAGGCATTCAGACGGCCACAGACGAGCCTGACGTCCCAACGTGGTCTTAAGGACGTTTTTGGTGGGGCCGATGGTGGGACTGCGCGCATAAAATTTGGGCCTCGTCTTGAGCTTGAAAGGCTCACGAGGCCCGCCACGTCACACGCCAGGAGCTTGAGGTGAAGGAGGAAAAAACACGTGACTTCCGAGATTCGATACGTGGCGCTCGAAGAACTGAGGCCGCATCCTGACAACCCGCGCCTGGTCTACCGCCAGGACGTGATAGACAACGTGGCCTCGCAGATCGAGGCGGCGGGCGAATTTCCCTTGAGACACGCCTTGACAGTGCGCCCCCTCGATGGCTATTACCAGATCGTGAGCGGCCATCATCGGGCAGAAGCGGCCAGAAAAGCCGGCCTGGACAAAGCGCCCTGTTGGGTGGTGGACGTGACCGACCAGGAAGCCTTCATGGAGCTGGTACTGGGGAACAGCCAGGGGGAATTGTGTCCGCTTGAGTATGGGATACACGCATTGAAGGCGGCGCCGTTGGGAGAGGGCGGTCGGGGAAAGATCGGTGGGTTGAGCGAGTATGCAAAAAGAGTGGGCAAGTCTCAACCGTATCTGACGTTGCTCAGGCAGGCTGCTACAGTCTATGAGGCTGTAAAACCTATAAGTCAACTTATAGGTTTCGACCTGTCCGACAAAGCCATGCACCTGGCCGAAATCCACCGCGCCGAACGCTCTCTGTGGCCCATCCTGGTCGAATTCATGCTCCAGCGAAAGTGGAGCGTGGTCAACGCCAGGTATTGGGTGGGGAGAGCGTTGGAGTTCGACGTCCCTGAAAAGTGGCAGGCCATCTTTCTGCCCCTGCCCGAAGTGGTGAGGCGCTTCCTGGACGCGCCAGACTTCTCCCCCTCGGCGGCGCGCACGCTCGTCGAGATGGCGGAGGCGACCGAGAGCCTCATCGCCGACTGCGAGCGCCTTTTGGGAACGACTCCCGAAGAGTACCACCGCTGGCTGAGCCGAGGCCAGGGAGGTTACGCCTGGGAAGTTCGCAGGCTTCTCAAGTACGAGCGGGAACTGCGAGCCAGGCTGTCGTCCCAGGGCGAAAATGAGAAAAGGGCTGAGCCAGGTGGCCTGATCGCGAGGCAGAAAAAAGTGGAGAGAAAAAAGCGCGGCGACGAACCAGCCGCCTCGTTTGACGTAGACGGCAGGGACAGCCTGAAACCTTTCAGGGCCTCCAGAGACACCCCGCCGTCCACCTCCGCTTCCCACGTCGTCAGCCGCCTGTACTTCTCGGCGGGCGGCGTGCGGATTTACCACGCCGACGTTCTGAACGCTCCGCAGTTGCAGGACAGCTCCATCGACCTGATCGTCACCTCGCCGCCCTACAACGTGGGCGTGGCTTACGGCGAGCACAACGATGAGATGCCGTATCCCGACTACCTGGCCTGGACGAAGGAGTGGCTGAGGCGCTGCCAGCGCTGGCTCAAGGCTGACGGGCGGCTGTGCCTCAACCTCCCTCTAGACAAGAACAAAGGCGGGCAGCAGAGCGTCTACGCCGACGTCCTGACCATCGCCAAGCGGCTCGGCTGGCGGTATCACACCACCATCATCTGGAACGAGCAGAACGTCTCCAGACGCACGGCCTGGGGGTCATGGGCGAACGTGTCGGCCCCTTACGTCATCACGCCCGTGGAGGTCATCGCCGTTCTTTACAAGGACACCTGGAAGAAGAGCAAGGGCGGGCCGCTCTCCATCACGGAGTCGGAGTTCATAGAGTGGACGAACGGGATGTGGACTTTCAGCGGCGAGAGCAAAAACAGAGTCGGGCATCCTGCGCCTTTTCCCATAGAATTGCCGCGCCGCTGCCTCAAGCTGTTCAGCTACGTCAACGATACAGTGCTGGATCCTTTTCTGGGAAGCGGCACCACCCTGCTGGCCTGCGCGGAGACGAACCGAGAGGGCATCGGCCTGGAGATAAACGAGCGCTATTGCCAGATCGCCAGGCAGCGTCTGGTCGAAAAGCATCGCCTGTCGGAGGAGGAGCGCGTTGAGCCAGAGGAATCGGTATGACAAACGCGGCTGCCTGGAGATGGGCCAGAGCGCCGAGCAGTCTTTCGAGGCTCTGGGGCCAAAACAGGGTTGGGAGGTCAGGCCCGCGCCGCTACGAAGCAACGTCGATGAGCATTGGGACTTTCTGATCGAGAAGGGCGGCAGGCGATATCGGGTCGAGGTGAAGGCCATGAAGCGGCTGGAGCGAAGCGATCCCGACGTGCAAGATAGGTGGGTGTGGATCGAGCTGCACGGAGTTCGGCCCCACGACCGGGGCTGGCTGTATGGCGGCAAGGCGCATCTGATAGCCTTTGAGACCAGGAACTCGTTCGTCGTCGTGCCCAGAAAGTCCTTGTGTGCATTGGTAAGAAGAGTGGTGAATTTCAAAGCCATCGCGCCTTCTGCTGGCCAGGCAAAGTATGCGGTCTACAGCCGTCCGGGACGATACGACGCGCTCACTCTGATTGAGATGAAACTGCTGCTTCCCATCGCCTGGGCTGAATGGCCGAAAGCGCAGTTTCTATAGCCAGGTCGTCATCGAGGGTGGGCGGCTGCTCACCTTTTTGGGGCCGGAGAGGCTGCGCGGGCAAGCAGCGGGCGCAGGCCCCGCCTCAGCAGCGATGGTCATTGCTCAGTCAACGATGAACTACAAGGACTGAGCGAAGTAAGTCGAGGAGAAGTTATGTCATTCATCGCCAGTATCAACAGAAGCGACGTCATCGCCAGAATAGAGATCCGCAAGCTGACCGAGGCCGGCGTCAGGCGACTGACGGACAGCATCGAAGAGAAGGGCTTCCTGGAGCGCTATCCCATTGCCGTCTCGTCGAACGGCGAGGGCAGGTACAAGCTCCTGGACGGCAACCATCGCCTCGAAGCCGCCGCCCGCCTCGGCCTGGAGGCGATACCAGCCCAGATCTTCGACGACCTGACGCCAGAGGAAGAGTATCGCCTGGCCTTCGAGTCCAACGAAGGGCTGAACGTCATCGTGCCCCAGGACTGGACTGACCACGCCGAATTCATCTGGCGGCTGGCCTCGGCAGGCAAAACGCAGGCTGAGATGGCGGGGATTCTGGGCTGGTCGCGCGGGCAGGTTTCACAGTACCAGATGCTCAGCAAGATTTGCGCGGACGCCTGGCAGATCGTGGCTGCTACAACCAAAAGCGCATTTGTAGCAGAAGACAGCTCAGGCGTTGTAGCAGACGGTGCTACAACTGTAGCAAAGACGTTCACCGAGGGCCTTCTCCGCCACGTCGTCAACCTGACCGCCGAGCAGCAGCTTTCCCTCATCAAAGACCTGGCCGCCGGGCGCATGGACAAGGCGAAGTTCAAGAAGCGAGCCGAGCGCTATCGCGCCAGGAACGAGCTGCTGGCCGAGGCTGAGCGCCAACTGAAAGACCTGCCTGCCGCCTACCTCGACCGCGCCGCAGCGGAAATTGAAAAAGGGGCCTACGACCGCGAGTGGCTGGCGAACAAGGGGCCAGGCGATGGGTTCTACAAGCTGATCCAGGCCCTCAAGGACGAGCGCGCCCAAAAGCAAAACTATCGGCTCATCTGCGCCGACGTCGCCGAACTCAACGACGAGATCGAGCCGGAGAGCGTCGACGTCATCGTCACCGACCCGCCCTACAGCCAGGAGTACCTGCCCCTTTACGAGTCTCTGGCTATTCTCGCCAGGCGCGCCCTCAAGCCCGGCGGGTCGCTGCTGGTCATGGCCGGGCAGTCCTACGTCCCTGACGTCCTCAACCTGATGACGCCGCACCTGGCCTACCACTGGCTGGTGGCCTACCTGACCCCCGGCGGCCAGTCGGCGCAACTGTGGCAGCGCAGCGTCAACACCTTCTGGAAGCCTGTCCTGTGGTTCGTCAAGGGCGAATACCAGGGCAGGTGGGCAGGCGACGTGGTGAGAAGCGCCGTCAACGACAACGACAAGCGATACCACAGGTGGGGGCAGTCCGAGAGCGGCGTGGCTGGCATCGTGGAGCGGTTTACTCAACCCGGCGACACGATCCTCGATCCGTTCGCTGGGGGCGGCACTACCGGGGTGGTTGCATTGGCGATGGGCCGCCGCTTCATCGGGGTGGACGTTGACGAGAACGCCCTCAGCGTTGTCGCCACGCGCCTGGCCTGTCAGGAGGACGACGTGGATGGCTTTTGGTAGATCAAACAGGAGAAGCGGCAGCCGCCACTACCGCTCCAAAGAAGGCGTCAGACCTTGCCCGACGAGGTGATGGAGGAATTGGATGATTTGGTGGGGCCGATGGATGAGTATCTTTTTGGCCCGGCGGGGTTGTGTGGGTAAGTGGGAGTTATCTTTTAGCATTGAAAAGTATAAAGTCTCCTGTCGGTGAGGATAGGGGACTTTTTTATCCTGCGCTATCAAGCCCTTTCGGGCAATACTGTAAGATTGAGCAGCTATTACAGCGTGGGTTCTTAGGTAAGCAAAATTCTCTACCCAAAAGCACCATTCCAACGTGTAAATCCCGACGCAGAGCAGGCGGAACTCCACTTTGAAGGAGGTTGGCAGTACCCTTCGTAAACGTAGCGTCGTCGATCCACCCCAACCTTTGAGCGATGCGTAGGCAGTGATTGTCGGCAGGGAAAACCGGGCGATCCAGAGAATAAAGCAGTATGCAGCGGGCCGACTTTATTCCGATACCTGGCAGAGACGTTAACAACTTCTCTGCCTCTTCGTCGCTCATCTCTCGCAAAGGGCTCAACGTGACTCGACCAAATAGCTGTTTTAGCCGCTGGGCTGATCGTATTATCTGGGACGCTTTCTTGTCCCCTAAGCCGGCAAATTGGATGACGGTTGAGAGTTCTTCAACCCTGGCCTCGGCCAAGTCGTCGAAACGAGGATAGGCGCGCTTGACCTCTAGATAAGCTTTTCGGTAACGGTCGGGCGGAGTTTTGGACGACAGGACGATGTAGAGGAGCTCGTTGAAAGGGTTTCTCTTATTCCCAAGTCTGGAGCGCCCGAAACGTTGCATTAAGGCCCTCGTGACCTCTTCTACGTGCGGAAACCCTTCGTTCGCTCGCTCTTCCGACACTTTTCCCTCTCTACGTTTACCGAGTTGCACCTCACGTTTCGTTGGGCTGGGCTAAAGAGTCTGCGTTGACGCGATTTGAGAGAAAGTCGCGCAACGTCAGGCCGTGCAAGTAAGTAAACCAGGGTGGAAGCGCCTCACCAATGACCTGTCGTGCTAAATACGTGTGCCGGGTTCGGATCGCCCAGCCCCAATCGTAAAATCGCGGGACAGTTTGAAGGTCTGCACATTCTCGAATGCTAAGCACCCTATTTTCCCACGGGTGTATTTTGTAGTCGCTTCCTAAGTGACTGCTGGCCGTCGTGATCGTGGGAGCGGGACGATCTGGGAACATTCGCCGATAACTAGATTTGAAGCCTTTGATTAGACGAAACGCTCCGTCTTTTTCGCGAACGTACGGGCGGTTAGTCATTGGGGCCTCGCAACGAGGGCAAAAAGCTTTCCATTCGGGCACGCCTAAGTGACCGCACGACCTGCAATTGGAGTTCTGATACGCACTCTGCCCACTCCGAGGTGGAATGTCCGCGACCCAGGAGTAGCGGTCTCCCTCGTAAGCGGGCACGAAATGCAGCGGGTCGTCTTCGCAACGAGCAGACTCTTCGTTACGAGCGTCCAAAGTTGGATAGTCCATTTGATTAAGCCAGGTTTCTAACGTTACCCAGGGGCGTAGTCCGTCAACTGGCTTCTCGGCGCGCGTGGCGCGCGGCCAAGGAAGCGCCCCACTTCGCTGAAGTTCGTCCAGGCAAGGCTCGTCTCGGCGCATTGCCACGAGGATGGCGCGCTTGCGCACCTGGGGAACGCCGTAGTCGGCCACCTGTACGACGCCAGCAAATAGCTGATAATCGCTTAACTCTTCCCCAAAAGCCTCAACTACTTTCTGGAGCTTGCTTCCAAAATCAACGGTCTCCTTGAGCACCTGCATCACGTTTTCGGCCACGACGACGCGAGGTTTTAGCTCCTTGATCACGGGAATGGCTTCTAGTAATAGGCGATTTCTCTTGTCCCTCAACTTGGAGTTGGACACTTTGCCACGGCCTGGATTGGAACTGCTCATTCCCTGACAGGGCGGAGTCACGCTTAGTAGGTGTAATTGCCCCTCGTTAGGGCTCCCGTACTCGGCCACGACCTCTTCCCACTCTTCGGACAAGTCTCCTACCACGACTTTGGATCGAGGAAAGTTCTCTTTGCACAATGCAGCACGGTTGGCGTCTAATTCCGAATGCACCAGGAACTTGAATCCAGCCAACTCGTAGCCCAAATCGCTCAGGCCAGCGCCAGAAAAGAGAGAAATGGCTGGCAAGCGGGCGTTTGCATCTGCTTTGCGTTCGCGAAACAGGAACGACTTTACCGCTGACGTTTTCTCAGGGGACGATTGGGTCTTCGCGCTCACCTTTCTTTAGCCCTCCTCTTTAGGTGGTCGGTGCGGAGGCAACGGACGAAACTCTCTAGCAGCCTGTTCCGGTACGACCCACGCTCTTCCTACCTTAAACGCCCGCAAGCGCTCGGGACGGCGGGCTAGAATGGCACGCACGCGAGCGTAGGAAACGCCTATGATGCGGGCTGCTTCCTCGGCCGAGACGAGAGGAAACCCGCAGTTAGGACAAGTTGCCGTGACTTCAGTTACGCGTTGACTCATTGAGAAAAGTATATCACAATTGATATACTTTGTCAAGGTTGGCAAAACGAGGAGATAGGCACCAGGGGCATCAAGGTGAATGATCAGAACGCCCCCCCCCTGCGAGATTGCGTGGCCTTTGGGCTCACCCATTGTTCTATCTTTTAGTTACTCGTAATTTCAAGAGCTTCCGTTTCGACCAACGCGGCATCAATGGCGAAAGCTTTTAATTCAGGTCGTTCTACGGCGAATCTCGAGAGCGTCTGCTTAAACTCTCGGTGGATTCTCTCCGCGTTACTCAAGAGGTCGTCGTAGGGATAAAAGTAAATGTTCCTGGTCAACTCTTCGAGCACGGTACGGCCTTCCGACGTCAACTTACCACCGACCAAGTAACCTCTGGCGTGTCTGTAAGATCGCGTGGGGTGGTTACCCAATCTGTCCATCACGAACCCAACGTATCTCTGGACTTGATTCACTTCGTCGTTCCTAATCCTCACGCTAGGCCGTTTCAACTCGACGATGTGAACTGTATCCCCAACGCCCATGCAAACGAGGTCGATCCGGCGTTGTTCTTCGGGCTTGTTTGCATCCGGAAACTCCTCCTTGAGCAAGCGCGAGTAGTACACTTCGTCGTGAACGACCGTCCAAGTGGGTTCCAATATCCACGGGTTGTCAGTTAAGAATCGGTGAATCTCGGGAACTTCCTTGGCATTGCGCTGAATCATCGCGTCCAATTGCTTTATGGCTGCTAGGCGACCTTCGACGATCTTAAAAATCTCCCGTGCTTCAATGAGTCGCCATTCGTGAAAGAGTTGCAATAGATCCGCTGCCCTTTCGGGGGGAAGTCTGTCCATTTCGCGCAGCAAGTCAGCGAATGATTTATGCTCGAAAGATTCGATGACGTAGTGAAAAAGAGCTTTGGTTTCTTTGGGATCGTCACCTCGCCTCGACGTGATGACTGAGATAATTTTCCCAACAGTCTTTTGATCTCGCTTGTTGAGGTGAGCGTACCAATTCTGAAAGATTGGATCCTCTCTGATAATGCTTTCTTGCTTTTGACGCCGCTTGCTAGCCCAATCCTTCGCCACCTTCCTGATGGCGTCACCAGCCCAGGTCTTCATAGCCTGACCCTCCTCGGATTCCCACACTACGGAACCGCGATAAGAGGAAATCAAGTCTTTTTCCTCGGAATCTAAGAAGTCAGCGTGCAGTTCCCCAACGAGGTAGGCTAGCGCGTACTGCGCCTCCATCTGTGCAACGTCGAAGAGGGTTGGCTCTTGGGCGAGCTTTCCTCGCGCCATGATCACCACTCCTGCACCGACATCCGCGGGTACTGGCTTTGGAAACGTCCCGAACCATCCGGAGATTTGCAAGTCGGAGTTGTCTAGAAGGATTCCGTCACCGAGCAATGGGTCTCCAACGTTCCAAACGAACTCACACCGGCTTCCCAAATCGCGTTCCTCCACAGTTAGCGGTTCTCCATTGACAGCCACTTCGAAGTCAGAGCCCAACACGGAAAACCTGCGAGCTAAACCTCGTCGTAGACTTGCAACGTCGACCGGCGTCTTTCGCTTTAGTTTCCTCAGCACAACCTTTGTCCCAACTTCGCCTTCCTTTGCTGGCCGACCGTCGTCCTCCAGCAACTTGGGGTGATAGTCTTTCTTTTCTTGGGCTCGTTGCAAGATGTCGTCGATGCTCATGGAGAAGTGCGTTACGAGCCCATCCTTAATAGTCCGAACCTCGATTTCCTCAGCGACGCCAAACGCTGAGAGCTTCCCGATGCCCTTTCGACCCATGAGGGTCCGGCATTTCTCTCCACTCGTCACCTGGCTTCCCTCTTCGAGGCGACGGTTGCGTCCAACCCTTAGGTATAAGCCGTTCACCTCGTTGAAAGCCATTCCGAGACCGTCGTCGCTGACTGAGATCTGCTGGGCGCCTGATCGAGGATCGCCACTGATGACTACGTCTACCTTTTCGGCTTCAGCGTCCCAGCTATTAGCGACTAACTCGGAAACGACGGGGGGGAGTTGGGTGTACATCTTTATGCCCAAGTGCTCTATGACGGCGAGTTCGACTCTCATCGTTAATTGTCGGCATTCGTCAGTCATTTTTACCTCCACCAGCTTTGGAAGCCAGCGCGTCTCAAAAACCCTTCGACGACGATCCTTTCGGCCTCCCCAAGTTACGTCGCGTTCTACTCACTTTGTCCAACCAATTTCCCAAGGTAAGTGGGAGGAGGATAATGCCTCTGGTGGGAACGTCGAGAGTTTTGAGCGAAAGGTTCGCGCGCTGGTGCGTTGCTCGCTTATCCCAGCCAGACGTTGTCCCTGTGCCAGGCCATTGCCTCTGGATGTGGCTTCAACGCTCTATTGTCAGGTAACAGAATTGACTTGCCTCCAAGCTCTAAAAGTCCAAAGTTGCGCGTTTCTGCATCGGCAATGACCGAGCTTAATACAATTTTATAGTCCTCACTAATAGTGAAAATACCAGCGTCAAGCGTCCAGTGGTGCGTGCGGCACAGCGCCAACCCGTTGCGTGGGTCGTCAGTGCCTCCTTTTCGCTTGGGCACGACGTGCGCTGCCGTTGCCTCAGTCAAATTGCCCAAGCGAAACCTCATTTCACACACAGCACAGGCGAAGTCGTACTCACGCACCACGATTTCGCGAAAAGCCTTGTCTCGCTTGGGGGCACTTATGGAGTAAGTCATAATTTCTTCTTTTTCAACGAACGGACGAAATTCGTTAGTGAGCCGGGCGTAGAGTTGCACTGCGTAGCGCGTTTCTTCGTCAGCGATCACGTTGGTCACCTGTTCTATCGCCGTCCGGTCAGCACCCTCAATGATAAACACGTCTGATCCAGGGTCGTAACCCGTGATTAGCCCCAAACCTAACACGCGATACGTCGAGCCGTACTGTCTGTCTGTTTTGTCAGTCAACTGCTTAAATACGCCTAAGGGGACTCGCTCGTCCATACACCTCACTAACGATCGGTTGTCCGGGATTTCTAGGCCGCCAGAACGTGGAGAGTAAGTCATCAGCCACCGACCGTCTTCCAAAAAAATTATTTCGTCTTTGCGTTCGTAAGGGCTGCCGAGCGATATCGCAATTGAAAGCGCGTAGTCGGACCAAGCGGGCTTGTAAATACCAGTGATTAAATTGTGAAAACGCTCAATTGTGGGAATAAACCCACTCGTTTTCTTAATAAAACGCCAGGGAACGCGCTTGCCAGTATGTTTTGCTAATTCGGCTAGAATTGCTGCACGCGGTTCTTCAGACATGGCTCATCCAAGTAACGTTTTGCAAAGTGTGTTGCTTCCCACGTAAGCTGCCTCAAAAAACAAAAATCCCACCAGAGTGGACTTGCCTCCGGCGGGCTTTCGTGATATACTTCCCATTGCCGGGGTGATAGCCCCACCCTGGCCGCCGCCTCGGGCTCCACCTAAGCGCCGAGGCTTATTATTTGGGGCTGTGATAGAGCACTTTCAGACTCTACGCTGGCCTGCTTTTACTCTCCAATTATATCACGCTCTGTCTGTTTTGTCCAACTCAATTTTTGCAACCTGGCCCGCCCCGAACCGCCACCGCCCAGGCCCGCAGGTCTTCCCCTGCTTTCCACGCGTCGGTGATGTCCTTCGCTCCACCTGGCGGCAACGCCCGCTGGCCGCAGCCACCGGTCAGACTCAACCAATAGGCCGCCGCCCGTTCGCCTCTCTGATCTTTGTCAGTGACTATCCAGAACCGCCGAAATAAAGTCAGCACGGGACGCCACCATTCGGCCAGCCGCCGACCAGCCGTAAGCCTGGGACGGCCATGACCTGGGCTTGCCCTTGGGCCACAGCCTTGTCTTCAGGCCGGCAGGACTATGTGGGTAAACGACACGGGCCTCGATCATGTTTCCCATGAAAGCCACGAGGCTCCCGCCCTGTTCGGCGGAAGCCTGGTTGTCCTCAGCGTCCAGCCCGCTGCGACTTCATCTCCCGATCCCAGGCATCCCAGGGGTTGGGCTAACATTCCCTTAAGGTCTTACTGGATAACGACATTTGGTCTGTTGTCCCAAACCCGTTCTTTAGGATATACGGCGATAGGCCCCCAGTATGTTTGAATGATGCCTTCAACTCGCGCCCGTAGCCGTATTCCTCTACATCCCTCTGGTTGCTCTAAGACAAGCCAGAGAGCCCGAGTTCCTTCCAGCGAGTGCTTCTTTGGCCGCAATTCCCAGTAGGGAGCACGCTCTTCTGGACCAGGCCAACCGACAACAACGGGTGCTATTTGCCCTACAGTTACATCTGTCCTGATTTCCCCTGGAGAAACATCGAAGCCTGCAACTTTCAGGGTTGGACCAAATTTGAGAGATACAGTTTGCGGCTCACCTTCATACAAATCTTGAGGATAAAAGTCATATACAGTCGGTACAGGTTCATCGCTGCCCAATGGCTCTAAATATGCCTCACAACGTGCCAGTGCAAAGCGTGAGCTCTCAGCCAGTGGACCGAACTGGAAACGCAAGCGCACTACCCAAAGTGTACCAGGACTACCAGCGGTCAGAGGGGCCTGCCTTAATCTGCTCCAACGAGGCTGATCGGCGCGAACGATGCCTCGCGCCAGTTCTTGGAGCTTTTCAGCGGTGATGTCTTTTTCTCTACGTGACTTGATGTGAGCCTCAATTGCATCCATCGGGGGCTCAAGTTCATCTTCAAACCACAGGTTATCCATAACGACCTCCTATTGAAAGTTGCCGACCAAAACGAAAGGCGCCCAAAAATATGGGGCTGCGTGTTCCTCTCGTAGCTTCAGTGTGGCTTTTCTGAAGGCAGCAGCTTTATCTGCCAATTGACGACCATCTTCATCCCAGATATTTCGGTAGAACTCTAACATCCAATCACGCGTTGTTTTTGCATTTACTGACCATAGTGTCATCAACAACGATGATGCACCGGCGAACAGGATTGCCCGCATCAGCCCTCCAAGGTCATCGCCTAGACGAATATCGCTGATACCTGTTTGGCAGGCACTGAGTGTAACCAGATCGGCGCGAAGTCTGAGACGAAGCCAGTCACGTGCGCTGAAGCGTCCATCTATCAGTTCAATGCCCGACTCCAGCGGGTCTTCTGGCTCAAACTCTCCATGACATGATAAGTGTATAAGGCGAGCAGACTGCCCCTGTTCTATGAGTGTCTCCGAATTAGCATTCTTGGCTGGTATCAGGGGAGCGTGGAAATGGCTGGCAACTTCGGATGCCTCTCTGAGAATCAGTTCTGTCAAGCCCTCTCTTGGATCATCAGGTGGGGCATAGCCCATGACCAGTACAGATCCCTCATTTCTAGGGCGAGACAAGGTGGACTCCAATACACTGGTAGAAGGTGCATAGGCAACTGCCCATTGTTCGATGAAGGGCCTGCCATCGACAGTCAACGCATGGAGAGGTAAGCGGTGCAATGGTCCGTGTGGAAAGAAATATACGCATTCTACATCAGTGAGAAACGGCTCCAAAGGGACGAATAGTACTTCGCCCAGCCCTTGCCATTCGTTCGTTGGTGGATGTAGTTTCCACCACAATCCTGTAGGGTCTATAGAATCTCGAGCGAGAATTTCCGTATTATAGGTGTGTAGATAACGAGATAGGTTTTCGCGCGACAGGGAGACGACGCAAACTTCTGGAGCTTCCCAGCCAGCACGCAGTACTGAAAGAAAGACCGAATCTGGAAGTCTGCTCATTGAAACGAGGGCGACTCTCTCACCCAGGCGCTCTGCCACTTTTTGGAACGTATCCCATTGGAATTGGCCCCACTGAATCGCCTCATCGCGACGGACTGAAATGTAGGCACGTGCCTCGTCTCCATAATCCTCCATTTTAGCCCAGACTTGTTCTAACCCCAGGCGTAGTTCATTACGCTCTTCGTTAAACTCATCAAATGAAGGAGGCCCAAGCGACAGGTCTTGTTTACGTGCTGCCAGATCAGCGTATATTTCACGCAGGCGCTCAAGGAGCTTTTTCTCGTCATCACAGAGCGTGGAAGGTATTTTCATTGGTGGAATGCGTTCGGCCAGCGCCATCTCCTCACGAAGCATTCTAGATTTTCCGTTTTCTGCTATCATGAAAGCCTCTCGCCGCCAGTCTACTGATTCGGTTTCACTGCTCCCGCTCAGATATACACATGACTCAATTACCCGTGCAACCGCAAGATTAATGCGAGCTTGTAGCCTTTCCTTACTCTCCCTGAATGGGCTACGTTGATATAGACGTTCATTCGTCATAATCAAATCCAGATAGGCATCATGAATAGCTTGCGCAATTTCAAGAGCGGGCATCTCTAGATCGCTACCATGTTTGCAATAGAGTTCGCCCAATCTCGCAGCGCACATACATCGGGTCCCAAGGTCAGCCCTCCAAAGGCTTGACTTCTTCAGTGGGGTCGAGTAAGCTCGTCTGGCAGCCCTGATAAATCGCCTCTCGCCAGTCAGCGCAAATTGCTGTTTTGCAAAATCGCCAAATGTGATATGAATGGCCGTCCAAAGCGCCGGGTGCTCCTCTAAACCGGGCTGTTTCGCCAGTTGCTCCCATTCCTCAAGTAATTCCCTGGCGACGTCGGCCTCAGATGCAGCGCGTTTGCTCAGATCGCGAATGCGCCGAATATCTCTGACAAAGTCTTTGTTTGCATACGGATCAGATGGTATCACGCGCGATATTCTTTCCTGGAAGGTGGCAAATTCAGGCTCCAAACGCGATACAAGTTCACCGGGCTGCCATTCACCACGCACAGCTTCCTGCATCTTTGGTATCATACTACCCGTCTCATCCGCCGCCCTGGACATTTCTCGCATCGCAAAGTCTGGATTCTTGCAGGCATTGTAGATGAAGCGAGACACAAAGATAAAAAATCTTGGAATCAGGATTGGATATCTCAGAGAGATGAGTAGCGCTGTGCTGCACGAGGGATTCTCTATAAGCTTAGCGAGGGTCTCTTCAAGATGCCTTACTCTTCCAGACAACGGTTTCGGTGAGGTAGGAGCAATTTGCTCGTATTCAATGAGGCGAGGCAGCAAACTTTCAGGTCCCTTTTCTTCATCCCCTGGTGGAGGGATAAGGGTATCAAGAATTTCTGCATAACTTACGAACGTTCGTCTGGCTGCCTCCAGGCCGATTTTATAGTAGAGATTGGCTGCTCTTGATAATTCTTTACGCACTATCTGGTTTATCAGTTTGACCCCACTCGAGTCAGCCCTTAGAAGACTAACGGCTAAAGAGATGTTTTCTAAAAGGAAGTCTCGCTCCGCATCCACAGGAAGCCAGGAAATCATTGTTTTCGCTATCTTTGGCTCTCCTACCGACTTTGCCTTTAGCTCTCCTGTTTTCTCTTCTACTTCAACATAAGCAATTTGTAATAGCCTTAAGGGGAGAGTAAATCCCCGCGCGTACTCAGCTAAGTCGCCCATCGTTTCTATGCGCTTATCTGGTTTGCCGGAAAGTGCTTCTACCACCGATGAAGTCAGTGATGAAGTCAGCAAGGCGATTCCCGTTACCAGCCCCCTGGCAATTGCTTCGCCTGTACGATAACCCTGCTCCAAAAACAGATCTCTGATTATAGCATTCAACAACCTCAGGTCTACTTCGGGCAGGAAGGGGCTATCATCTTGCAAATAGCGATCAAGCTCGCTGCTCATTGAGCCACCCCATCAGTACTTCTGTAACTCGATCAACACTGTATTCACAGTGCGTTCAACCCACTCCTCAAAATTGAGGCCATTATCCCTTGCATGACCCTCGATCACTCTTTGCCATTTGGCATCACCTGCGCGAGCCAATATTGATCCCAACAACATCGATAGAAGTGCCCCTTGCTCCTTATCCAGCCCGATGTAGCTGAGAGCTTCTTGAATCCCGCGCTGGACTTCTCCGCTCGGGGACTCATCCATAGCCAGTAGCAGAGCCGCTGCCAGGCGCATCTTGTAGTCACGCTCCAGGAGCGCACGACACAGCTCAGCTTTTGCCGGTTGCCCTATTCTCCGCGCTACGTCGTACGCATCTTGTATCATCGATTCCATCACGACACCTGCCCATATGTATCTCGCTCCTTCTTCCCCAAAAGCAGAATCTCTACCGGCACGGGCCAGATTATCGGTGAACTTTCTGTCTTTGGCGGTTATGGTCAGTATGGCGCGCAGGAGTGGAAATATAGCTCTGCCGCGAGCGCGAATCAGAAACCTCGCGTACTCTGGTTGATCAGATGTCGGCACAGAGAAGTAGGCCTCGGCCACTTCGCCTAAGTCAAATTGCTCTTGCATTTGGCATTCTCCTCAATCTATTCCGGCTTAGAGCCTACCCAAAAAGTCCAATGGCCCGAAAGGTAATCCAGGCGCAAACAAAATGAAGCATGTTTAACCCTCTTTCTCCCAACGGATGAGCAACTGCCGAAAGCGGTTCAGCCGGAAGTGAGTGCGCTCCATGCCCTGGCGGCGCCCCAATAGCTAGAGACTGGAGCCGCAAATCCAGCATTGTTACGCGCCAGACACTGCGATAACTCCATCAGCGGAATTTACGGCTCCAAAGCCGCTCTCCATCGCCAAGCGACCTCAGCCCCGTTTGATAATCGCTTCGTTCATGGCATTGACGATTTTTTGGATATACTCCTTGTCTTCCGATACAAGAGCATCTGACTCCCCGGATGCACTACCAACACGAACTACGTATCTGGCTTTGGCGTTGGCGGCAATGGCTATCCCGGCGCCCAACACCAGTAATCCAAAAAGTAATCCAACAACCCAGCCACCGCTACCACCTGAGTCAGATGTACCTATAACCCCACACGCGGTGACCAGGAAGCCTACAATGGCGATCACCGCTCCGGGCGTTCGGTTGGCTGGCTTTTCTCCCATCATGACCGAGGTAATGTTAGCCATTGCATATGTCTTTCCCCCCAACATAGCTCGTGTATTGGTTACTTGAATAGTGCCATCTGAGTAGTAAGTAACCTCTCCTTCCGACATGTTTCTGTCCCTCCTTTCAATTTTCTTTAGCCTGGCGCATAACAGGATGCTAAGAGCGAAGCGAAAATCAGAAAGATTATATGAGACAACCTTATTATATCCCCACCCCCCTCTTGTCTAAGGAACGTGGAGACCGAAGTTCGTCTAATACCCCCTCAAACTCCTGATACAAATCTCTCTGGATAAGATACCTTATCTGACAGAAAGATGTGTGCAAAACTAACGTAAAAAGCCACCATTACTGATCGGCGCGCAGCGTTATGGCTATCACCCTCCATTGACCGGCGAACTCCTCCTGTCCGGCTTCATAAGCCAACTCTGCGAGCATATCAGCCGCTTGCGCACCGAGTTGTCTGTCGCCAAGTTCTGCCGCGAGATCAAAAGCAGCGCCAGCAAACTGCGCCGCTGCTCGCATGTCCAGCGTTTGCCTGCGCAGTTGGGCTGCGGTTAGAGCCCACGCTATCACCCCCTTGCTTTTGAGTTCGGGGTGTTCACGCACGAAATCTTCTTTATACTCCTTTTTCAGGGCAGCATACTGGACAAGCAGTACGCCAATTTCCATCATATCCTTATTCACTAGATCGCCTCTTTTTGAACGTTTTCCATTCCTTTTTTGTATAGATTATGATGGATTTCCAGCAACAAAGACCTGGAAGCGAGGTGCTGCAAACTCGCGTTACCATGTCCAGGACATTTTCTCCCAAATCCAGTTGGGACGAACATTGGCATCGGCTACCCGGGTTACGTTTGTGCCATCAGCATTCATCACGTAAATACCCCATTTACCATCACGGTCGGAAAGGAAGGCAATCCGGGTACCATCGGGCGCCCAGGCAGGCAACCCATCTGTAGCCAAGTTATCAGTAAGCCTTTTCTCCTGCCCATCGTTAATATTAATCATGTATACTTCCCAGTTGCCATCTCTCTGAGAATTGAAAGCGATTCTTTGTCCATCGGGTGCCCAATCTGGAGCACCCGCGCTACCATCATCATTTAACTGTATAACACCCGTGCCATCAGCATTCATAGTCCAGAGACCACAATTGCCTCCCACACAATTTTTGTAGACTATTTTATCCTCCTTCGGAGACCAGGATGGAAATTCACCACTTCCAAGTTCCCGGTAGCCGCTACTATCTGCATTCATTCTAATAATAATGTCGCTACAAGCATCATAATATGCAATTGTTTGACCATCGCTTGACCAGGAAGGGTATGAATCACATCTACCACCGCCGATCTGCGTCATACCGGTTCCATCCACGTTTATTATTGCAAGATACCCATGCTTCGAGAAAGCAATTTTGCTCCCATCTGGTGAGAAATCAGGTTCGCTGCCTCCCTCAATCAATTGCCTTTGCTCACCTGTCGCCAGATCTCTGATGTATAACTCGAATCTATACCTCCATACTCTACTTTCCGGGTTATATTTAGTGAAAGCAAGCAGCCCGCTAATGGGGGGCAGCGCCGGTTCTAACTCAGCCTCTGGTGTTGGCATTGGTGTACCTGTAGGAGGAACAGGCACGGCTGGCCAGGCTCCCCATGAAATGCGTTCCTCCGTCCAATCGTCTCCCATTGGGCCATTTAAATCGAAGAGTTTTCTCTGATTACTGCCATTGGGGTTTATGACCCACACGGCCCAGGCACCATCCCGGTCAGAAAGGAAAGCAATCATGTGACCAACCGGTGACCAGACCGGTAATCCATCATTAGCCGGGTTATTGGTCAATCGAGTCAAACCACTGCCATCGGTGTTTATCACATATATCTCCCAATTGCCATCTCTGTCAGACATGAAAGCAACTTTATCACCGTAGATATCGGGGGAAATATCATTAGAATGGGCAGTCAATTGCAATGGTCTCGAAACTGCCCCGTATGTTGTTATATCTGTTATATAAAGGCCCCAGCGCCCACATCCGGCCCAATTGTCACAACCACTATAGATGATACGCTCATCAGGGTGCCAGGCAGGATGTCGGCCAAGAATACTGACAATGTCATAGCGGAGCGTATAGCGGGTCGCTCCTTTGTCGGGAGCATCTTGAATGACAATGGTTTTATCATCTATATTTGAGAAAAGAAGACGTCCACCATCAGGAGGCCAGGAGGGATAAGCATCCCCAGCAAAAACGCTGACCTCTCTCTTGTCGCTTCCGTCGAGGTTCATCACGTACAGGTTTTCTTGATTAGGTAGTCCTTCTGCGTTAGCGACGATCTTTCCAGTGCTCCCTATATCGGGCTGACGCATCCCTTGAGCTATCAGTTGACGACCAGTGCCATCAGCATTTATGATGTAGAGATCGTATAAAGGTTTAGGGCTGTAGCCAGGGTTGAGGACAGTAAAAGCTATCTTTCCTGCTATGACCGGTTCTGGTTGCTCAGAGTAACCTGTTGAAGATGACGAAACAGACGTGGGATTAAGCCCGCTCGTCCAAGTTAGTAACAATATTAACCCCAACAATGATATGTGCCTTATCATCATTTGAAACCTCCTGGTTGAAAACTAATAGTGCTAATTAATTGAACGCGGTGTCAAGTTTGGCCTCTGCAACTTTTTGCCGGTCAGGTAGCAACTGGCGCTCACTGGCCCTGCACACGCATGGTATGCCCGCTGGCAGAAAGAAAGTCTATTGCCCTGGCAACTTCGGCGGCGGGTGGCCCTTCGACCAACAGAGCCAGTTCGTGATTGGCCAGCAGGCCACGCCGGGAGAGATTGGCTGAACCGATCAGAGCCAGGCTTCGGTCAACGACGACGGCTTTGGCGTGCAGGTCGGCATGTTCTTCGGTGGTAAAATCATAGAGGTGCAGATGGGGATAAACCCCCGCAAGCTGGCGCAGTCGGACAATTACCTCAGGTGGCTGGTTGTTCAGGCGATTAATGACCAGCCTGACCTGCACACCTCTGGCCAGCGCGGCTTCCAGCCAGTCGAGCAACAGGTCAGCACCACCGCTGATGGTGTAAACAGTCACCGCAATCTCCTGCTTCGCCTCCCGGCAGAGTCGTTCCAGCGCCGATTCAATGGAACCAATGCCCCTGCCCATCCAGGCTGTGCCAGTGACCACCACGCTGACTCTGGTCTCACTCACGGCAGGTTCTCCAGAAGCAGGTTGCGGTCCAGACGCATATTGCGATGTTCACACGAGGTTTCGGAGACCAGGGCGCAGGCATAGCAGGCCGCGCCGTTGTATTTCCCCGGCGTGAACATTTCTTCGCCGCACAATGGGTCATTGGAACAGGCATCCAGATTGCGAAATGCCGTTTCTAACACGCGTTCGAACTCGGGCACCAGTGCCACCAATCCTCCCAGGGTACCATCACCGCCGGGTTGAGCCGTGTAGAGCAACACACCGCCACCGGCGTCGCCGGTGTCTTTATCCACATCCGCAAAGACCCGCTCCCGCAC
>DAOULT010000195.1:0-4135 GCA_034417895.1 Anaerolineae bacterium
TGAGACAGGTATGGGCCACGAGCTTCCCCGACGAACGGGGCGTGTTCAGGCTCATCTCCACCGGCGACAGGGTTTACGCCGTCAGCGTGGAAGGCGTGGTGCACGCTCTGGAAGCGGCCAGCGGTCAGGAGCTATGGCAGGTAGCTTGGTGGGATTCGCCCTCTGCCGCCCGTTGCCCTTACGATCCACCCCAGTTTAAGGGCATGCGTGGCACTGACTATTACATCGGCTACCGGCCCGATAGGCATCGCCTGGCTGCCGCTGGCAACACTCTGGTAGCCAGTCTGTGCGCCGGCTGGACGGAGTATGAGATAGAAAGCCAGCTCTTCGCCCTGTTCCTGGGCGCAGATAACGGGGAAATACGCGGGGTGCGGCCCTTAGCCAGCGGCGGAGTGCTTGGCGCAGCAGGGAACGTCGTGATCCTGAACGCCGAGACGGAAGCGCTGGCCGTGGACGCCGATAGCGGTCAGCCGCTCTGGCAGGTGGAGCGCGGCGACCTGGCCTCTTTGCGGGCCTGGCTGATGACCGAAGACGTGGTTCTGATCGTAAAGAACGAGGAAGGGGAAAGCTTTGGAAGCGGCGAACGTCGTGTGGCGGCCCACAGCGTGGCCGACGGCTCGCTGCTGTGGGAGCTTCTCGTCCCCAGTGACCTGCTCCCCCGGGCCGCAGCCGCAGGACGCTGGTTCGCCATCAGCGGGGCAGAGTGGAGCGGGGGTTTCCTGGTAGCTTTCGACCTGGCAACCGGCCAGGAGCTATGGGCGGTCGATCTGGCCTGGCTCGGATACGGCCTCTCTTCCGCCCAGGTGGTGGCTTACGGGGATAAAGTTTACCTCTACGCCGACTCGTATGATGGACCGGGCCTGACCGCCTACGACGCGGCCACCGGCCATAAGGTGTGGACCGCTGCGCCAGGAAGCAACGGCCAGGGGCTGGCTTTCCTGGCTGACGTGGGTTACTTCCTGGCTCAATCCGGCGATGATCTCCGCCTCTACGCCCTGGATCCTGCCGACGGCACGGTCCAATGGTCAGGCTCAGAAGTCGTCGGCACGGAGATAGGGGCCGCCGATGGGGAGAGACTCTACCTGATCGGCTACGGCGGCCCGGACGGCTCCGAGGGCCTGATCACAGCCTATCAGCCGCGCCAGGATTGAGGCTCCCAGGTGCCTGGCACTACTATGAAACCGAAAAGATCAACAACGAACGGTAGAATTGAACGAACACTGGCAGTGCTATCAATAGAACAGATATTTTGCTCCCCAATAGAATATCTGTTCCACCCTCAGGGTACTACATCTGGTGCAAAATGGCAAGCTCAGACCCGCCAGACAATGGCGATAAAGTATTTTCCCTCCAGGCTGTGGTTGCTTATTGCGTCTGTAGGTTTCATCCGGACGTGTGAAAAACGGATCAGTTCGTTAAATTCTACTGTTCGCTGTTGATCGTTTTTCATAGCGACTTCCAAAGTGCCAGGCACCTCAGATCGGCTTTTATTGGGTAAGAACCTGGCGGGAAGAATCCGACGGCGGGAATATCTTGCTCAGAGCGAAACCGGCGATGCCGGCCGCCACGAACCAGATTCCTACAGCCAGCCATTTATCCAAAACAAACACCCTGGACAAAACCGCAGCGGCCCAGATCAGCACCATGGTCAGGATGTCCCACAGCTCCGGCTCGGGGTCGGCCTTGCCAGCCCCCCGGCCCAGGATGACGCCCATAGAGTAGCCTGACAAGGTAAGAAAAATCAAAGCCAGCCAACTGACAATACCCAAAACGATGCTCACGACGTTATCCTCACTCCCATTTCTTTTTGAATTGGCGCTAAGTTGATTCTAGCACAAAATCGGGAGAGTGGCAAACGCAGACACGGATTTCCTTCACGGATGTCACGGATTCTCCACATAATCCGCGACTCTAATCCGTGAAATCTGTGACCGCAATCCGTGTCGGCTAGAGAGGAGGTCGATTAGATGCCAGAAACCGGGCCGAAGGAATGGGCGAAGGAAATCGCTCACCTGCAAGAACTGCTGGAGATTCACCAGAGGAATCTAAAAAAGTGGGAAGTGACCAAGGCCAAATATGGGCCGCTTACTCCTCTACACGTATTGACAGGCATCGAAGAGGAAGAGGCAGAGATCGCCCGCCTCCAAAAAGAGATCGCCGCCATCCGCCAGAAGTTCAGGGAGCGGGAGATGGAGCCGGGCGAGACGCCCCCGCCGCCCAAAGACCCCGCCACGCCCCACACCTACACCCTGGAGCGCAACTGGTTGGGCCGCGCAGAAGAACTGGCCGACCTGACCCGCCTGCTGACTGAGGAAAACCACTCCCTGATAGCTCTGCACGCCCTGGGGGGCATGGGCAAATCCAGCCTGGCCTGGGTGCTGATGCATAAACTGCACGAGCGGGGAGAGCAATTCGCCGGGATGTTTTGGTGGTCGTTCTACCAGGATAGCACTTTCGAGAGCTTCTTAGGGCAAGCTCTGCCATACGTATTTGAAGAGGGCTATAACCCCGCCGAAGTCCCCTCCGCCCGCGCCAAAGCCGACCTGCTGCTGAAGGTGCTGGCGAAGCGGCCCTACCTGCTCATTCTGGACGGCTTCGAGCGGATGCTGCAAGCCTACAGGGAAGGAGTTGACACCCAGATCGTGGCCCAGAGGGAAGCCACGCCCGAACAACGCCGCTGCGTTTCGCTGGACGTGGGGCGTTTCCTGAAAGGGTGCTGCAACCCGCACCTGCGGGGCCGCATCCTGATGACCACCCGCCTCCTGCCCCACGACCTGGAAGACAGGGCCGGGCAGTGCTTCGCAGGCTTCTACGACTACAAACTGGAGGGCCTGAATGAAAAAGACGCTCTGAAGTTCATGGCTGAACAGGGCGTGGTCGGCCTGCGGGGAGACATCCGGCGGGTGTGTGAGGCTTACGATTACCACCCCCTCAGCCTGCGCCTGGTGAGCAGCTACCTGGCCCGATATTACGACGGCGATATATCCGAAGCGCCGCGCGTAGACGTGGCCGCAGAGGACAAGCCCGCCCGCATCCTGGCGGCCATAGATAAGCGCCTGGACGAGCCTGCGCGGCAGTTCATGCGGCTCTTCAGTTGTTGGCGGACGCCCATGCCGCAGGAGGCGTTGACCATCTTTGCCGACGACCCGCGCCCTTCCGCCTCTCGTGGAGTGCTCAAGGTTCTAAATCTCTTTCGCCCTTCTGCTCCAAAACCGGACTCTGACGATTTAAAATTCCGCAAGTGGCTGGGCGAACTGGAGCGCCAGGGGCTATTCACCCACGAGGGAGGCGCCTACCGCACCCACCCCCTGATCCGGGGCTACTTCTACGAGCAGATGCCAGCAGAAGAGAAAAAGGCCGCCCACCTGAAAATCCGCGCCTACCTGCAAGAGATAGTAGACCGCCACCTGCCGGAAGGCTACCAGGATTGGAGCATGAACAGGCGGCAAAGGTTCTGGCTCGATAACGTGACGGCCCTGAGCGAGCTTGACCGGCCCATAGAGCTATACCACCATACCGTGCGGGCCGGGCTGTTCGACGAAGCGTATGACTTTTTCTACGAGAGGCTGGCCGCTCCGCTCTACTACCGCTTCGGGGCCTACCAGACCCGCATCGAGCTTCTGGGCGAGCTTTTCCCGCAGGGCGAGGGCCGCCCGCCCCGCCTGAAGGACGAGGGTGACCAGGCCTGGACACTGAACTCGTTGGCCAATAGCTACAGCCTCTCTGGCCAATCCCGGCGGGCGGTGCCGCTGTTTGAGACGCTAGTGAAGATGCACGAGAGAGGAGTGGAAGAGCCTGGGCCTTACACAGTAGAGGAATGGAAAAGGGACCTCGCCATCGGCCTGGGGAACCTGGCCACCCAGCAAATCCTCCTCGGCGAACTGGCGATGGCGGAGGAGAGCCTGCGGCGCATGGTAGAGCTTTGCCGCGAGATCGGTGATGAATTCTGGGAAGCCGTCGGCCACCAGGAGCTTGGCCGGTTACTGGCCTATCGTGGGGAGTTCGGGGACTCGGAGCGCGAACTGGCTCTCTCAACGAAATACTGGAAAGAAACCGGCGACGACCAGGGTGTGTGCCTGGATGAAGCCTACCGCGCCCTCCGCGCTCTGCTACTGGGCGACCCGGCCGCGGCGCT
>DAOULT010000196.1:0-21498 GCA_034417895.1 Anaerolineae bacterium
AGAAACCCGAAGGGTCGGCGGTCATATCTGCTTCCAAAGTGCCAGGCCCCTTGCCTTTTCCGCCATTTTTGAGGTATACTATAGGGAGTTCAAGGGCAATTCATTCCTTACCAGAAAACTAATCTTATGGAAAGAACATCTATGACTGAAAACGCAGAAACGCACAAAAAAGATGAGACAAAGAAAAGGGACGCGCCAGAGCAAGTTATCCCCCTGCCGTGGCTTACCGTGGAAGCGGCGCTTTACATCCTGATCGCGCTGGCGGCTCTAGCTCTGCGCCTGTACGATCTGGGGGGCCGGCCTTTGCAGGACAGCGAGGCATCCCAGGCGTTGGCGGCCTGGCGCTTCTACAGCGGCCAAGCCGAAAACCTGAGGGGCTACAGCCCTCTTTTGCTGTCGGGTGAGGTTTTGGCCTTCACCCTGTTTGGGGCTAACGACTTCACAGCCCGCCTGATTGCGGCCCTGTTCGGCACGGCCCTGGCGCTCCTGCCTTACTGGTTACGTCATCGTCTGGGCCGGCCTGGCGCCCTGGTGACTTCCCTGCTCCTGGCCCTGGCGCCCTCAGCCCTCTTCCTTTCCCGTTATGCGGGGGGCGAGATCATTGTCGCGGTCTGCGCAGGAGCTATGGTCATCGGCCTCTTCGGCTATCTGGAAGAGAAACGGCCTTTATATTTATATCTCCTGGCCGCTGCCTTAGCGCTGGCTCTGTGCGCCGGGTCAGCGGCTTACACCGTGCTTTTCATCTTCGGCACCTTCTTCATTTTCCTGGCCCTGCTCCACAGATTGGGACGGGCCACTGAGAGCTGGTCAACTATAACTGACGCCTGGCGCTCCATAAAGGGTGAAAGAGAGCCAGTGAGGAACAGCGCCGTACTGTTCGTGGTCGTTTTCGTCCTGGCCTGCACCCTCCTGCTGACCAACCCGGCAGGGCTCCAGGCCAGCATCGACCTTTTTCCCGCCTGGCTGAAAGGGCTTATACCAGAGAGTCTCACCTGGCATAACCATCTTCAACTGCTGTTTACCTACGAACCTTTCATCGTCGTTTTTGGTCTGATGGGACTGGTTTACTGCCTGGTGGTGCGCGGGAGCCTCTTCGCCAGCTTTCTCATCTACTGGGCGATGGCCTCTATTTACATCCATACCACAGCCGGGCCTGGCGCGCCAACCGACGTTATCCTCAGTCTGTTGCCTCTCGCCTTGCTGGCGGGCCTCTTTCTGGGACGTTTCCTGGAAGGGGTGCTACAAAGCGCTTCCTGGGGAGGGGAAGGGCTTTTTCTGGCTATCGCTGGCTCCGCTTTTGTCTACCTGCTGTTTGAGTTGAGCGGTTACGCCACCAGCGGCCAACAGGCTTACCTGCTGCTGGTGGTGGTGGCTTTCCTGCTGCCTCTGGGGTTGCTGGCCCTTTATTGGGTCTGGTTTGGTCAGGGGGTGGCTTTACGGAGCGGGGGTCTGATCTTGCTGCTCGTGCTGGGCTTCTTCAACCTGGGTTGCAGTTGGACCCTGAATTACCGGCCAGCTAACGACCCCTGGCAAACCATGATTGCCAGACCGACCGCGCCCGGCATCCTGGACCTGCTCAGCACCCTGGAACAGGTCTCCGCCGAGCGGGAGGGAGACGTATACGAGATCGCCCTGGCCGTGGAAGACACGGCCAAGCCCCTATTACCCTGGTATCTGCGGGATTTCAGGCAGGCGCATTTCAGGCAGCTACTCGATAAGACCACCGCCGTTCCGGTGATCATCACCTCCAACCAGGGAGAGCGGCCCGCTTTGACGGAAAGTTACAGCGGCCAGGACTTTGTTCTGAGGTCATTCTGGCGGCCCGAAAGTCTATCAGGCCCTAATCTGGTGCGCTGGCTCCTCTATCGCCAGGCCCCCACCCATCCCCAGGAAGAGAAGGTGATCCTCTGGGTCCAACAAGAACAAGCCGAATCAACGTAAACAGGAGCCTGGCGCTTCGGAAGCGCCAGACATCCGGGGCAATCACGCAAAAAAAAAGGGGTTAAGTTAAACATGCAAAACGTTATTGAAAAAGGGTCACAAAGGCAACTTGAAACAAGCGACGACTCTGGGACAGTGCTTCTACCTGATGAGACCACAAGCCTGCTCGATGCGCCTTTCCTCGGCCTTTTCAGCCTGAATCTGGAGATGGTGCTCTATACTTTCCTGGTGGGGATAGCCATCGTCACCCGCTTCTGGGACCTGGGAGCACGGGTCATGAGCCACGACGAAAGCCTGCACGCCCTCTATTCCTGGAAGCTGTACGCCGGTCAGGGCTACCAGCATAGCCCCATGATGCATGGCCCTTTCCTGTTCCACTTCAATGCCCTGATCTATTTTCTGTTCGGAGATAACGACTTCACGGCCCGCGTTTCTACCGCCCTTTTCGGGGTGATCCTGGTCTTTCTGCCCTACTTTCTGCGCAAGTGGCTGGGACGGACGGGGGCTTTGGCGACCTCCGCGCTCCTCACCATCTCGCCCTCTATCCTCTACTATTCCCGTTACATCCGCAACGAGGTGTTCATCCTGGTGTGGTCGATGCTGATGATCATTGCCCTTTTCAAATACGTAGACGACCGCCAGAACAAATGGCTCTACCTGGGAGCGATAGCCACCATCCTTTCCATTCTCACCAAAGAAGTTTCTTACATGATGGGCTTCACCGGCCTGACCTTCATAATTTTGGTCGCTTTCTGGGAGCGAATGAGCGAAGCCGCTGCCAATCTGCTCTACCTGGCAGGCATCATAATCGGGCTGATATTGACCATCCTGGCTGTGGTTTTTCTCCTGTTCGGGGGCGGAGCCGCAGCAGAAGGCGGCTTCACGGTCGGGCACTTAGTACAGTACATCGTCCTGATCGTCGGTTTCGATCTGGCGGCCCTGGCGGTGGGCGTCCTCCTCAGACGGGAGGAAAGGACGATGATCGCCGCCTTACGGTCCATCTCCCCGGCGGCGCTGGCCATCAGCCTGTCGGTCTCGGTCCTCATCTTTGCCCTGCTGTCCACCACTTTCTTCACCAACCCCAGGGGGTTGTGGACCGCCAGCGGGGGGGCCGTTTTCTACTGGCTGGAACAACACGGCGTGCAACGAGGCGATCAGCCCTGGTATTATTACATCGCTCTCCTGTTACCCCTCTACGAGTTCGTGCCTGCGCTTTTCGGCCTGGGGGGTATAATCTATTACCTGATCAGGGGTGTACCCCGACGAGAGGGACAGGTTTACGTTCCCTTCGTCCCCTTCCTTACCTATTGGATCATCACCAGTCTGCTGCTTTACAGTTGGGCCGGGGAGAAAATGCCCTGGCTGGTCGTCCATCTGGCTCTGCCCCTGATCCTCATAAGCGGTCGTTTTGTGGGCGACATCCTGGACGGGATCGAGTGGCGGGAGGTGTGGCGGCGAGGAGGAGCGTTGTTTGCCCTGCTGATCCCTTTGATCCTTTTGGCCCTCGGCACCCTGGTCAGGACGAGCTACCTGGCCCTCCAGACCGTCCTGCGGGTGGCTTCCGCCGAAGGCCCTTCGCTCCAAAAGCTGAATACCACCGGCCAATGGCTATCGGCCCTGTTGATAGGCGCGCTGCTGATCTTTCTGGCCGTCCACTATGGACGGCGTCTGGGAAGACGACGCGGGGTGCAGATAGCTTTTATCACCCTGCTGGTGTTTCTCTCTTTGTTCACCGTGCGTTTTGCCTGGATGGCGAACTACATTCATTATGATTACCCCAACGAATTCATCGTCTACGCTCACGGCGGCCCGGATGTCAAAATGGTCATGGACCAGATCGCCGACATCTCGTGCCGAACGGTAGGGGACAAACTGATAAAAGTAGCCTACGACGACGACTCTACCTGGCCCCTGGAATGGTACATGCGCCAGTACCCGAACCGGGCCTTTTACGGCGCTCAACCCGGCAAAGAAGCCCTCGACGCTCCGGTGGTCATCGTGGGCAACAAGAACGAAGAAAAGGTCAAGCCCTACCTGGGCAAACGCTACAATCGCTTCGATTACCGCCTGGTCTGGTGGCCTATCGAGGAATACAAGCGCTGGACGTTCCAGAGCATCTTCCAAACCCTGCGCCAGCCGGGAGAATGGGCCAAACTGTGGAACATCATCTTCTACCGCAAATTCGACACCCCCTTCAACTCCTGGCCCTTCGTCCACCGTTTCGCCCTGTACGTGCGCAAGGACGTGAGCGCCGAACTGTGGGATTACGGGGTCGGCCCGCTCCAGGTGGCGGAAGAGTTCGAGGACCCCTACGTCAAAAAGCGCCTTCAGGTCGCCAGCCTCCTGACCTGGGGCGCTCAGGGCGTAGAGAACGGTCAGTTCAAAGACCCTCATGGCCTGGCCGTCGATGCCGAGGGCCACGTCTACGTGGCCGACAGCGGCAACCATCGCCTGCAAAAGTTTGGCCCCGATGGGGAGTTCCTGGCCGCCTGGGGCAGCCAGGGCAACGGCCCCGGCCAGTTCAACGAACCCTGGGGCCTGACCATCGATGACGAAGGCTACGTCTACGTGGCCGATACCTGGAACCACCGCATCCAGAAGTTTGACCCCGAAGGCAACTTCCTGCTGCAATGGGGCGCTTTTGGAAACACCCAGGGAGCCACCGACGAAATGCCGGGTTTATTCTGGGGGCCACGGGATATCGCTACTGATGCTCAGGGCCAGGTCTACGTGACCGATACGGGCAATAAACGGGTGCAGGTTTTCAGCCCCCAGGGCGAATTTGTCCGCCAGTGGGGTATGGCCGGCCTTATGGAAGGGCAGTTCGACGAGCCGGTGGGCATCGACCTCGACCAGGAAGGCCATGTCTACGTGGCCGATACCTGGAACCAACGCATTCAGACCTTCGATCAGGACCTCAATTTTGTCGCCCAATGGCCGGTGCTGGGCTGGGAAAGCAATTCGGTGATAAACAAGCCCTATCTGGCCGTTGATGAGAAGGGCAGGGTGTACGTCACCGATCCCGAAAACTACCGGCTCCTGATTTTTGATAACAAGGGCGCCCTGCTGGCTACTTTCGGGGAGATCGGCCTCGACGAGCGTTCTTTCAACCTGCCCGTGGGACTGGACGTGGACGACGAGGGCCATGTCTATGTGGCCGACTCGGCCAACCAGCGGATCATGAAATTTGGGCCGCTCCAGGCGCTCAAATGATACCCCACTGCTAAGGAGATCGTTGGAGTGGCAAAATTGCTGGTTGCTTTGATTGTTCAGGGGGTGATATTAAGGAGATTCCATGTCCGATAGCGCTTCGCTTTTTCCCGACGAACTGCCCCCCGACCACCGTTCTGGCTTCGTGGCCGTAGTGGGTAAGCCCAACGTGGGCAAATCTACCCTCCTGAACGCCTACGTGGGGCAAAAGGTCGCCATCGTTTCGGAGAAGCCGCAGACCACCCGTAACCGTTTGCTGGGCATCCTGACGCGCCCGGATGCCCAGGCCATTTTTGTGGATACGCCAGGCATTCACAGCCCCTTTCACAAACTGGGAGAGTTCATGGTAGAGACGGCGGTACGCGCCATCCCCGACGCCGACGCCATACTGTTCATGGTCGATGTCTCCACCATGCCCGGCGGCGAAGATGTCCATATTGCTTCCACCATCGCTGAGAAAGTGGCCGATGAGAACCTTGTGCCCGTCATTCTGGCTCTCAACAAGGTCGATCTCCTGGCTCCCGACCAGGTTGAGGCTCACCGCCAGGCTTATCTGGCTTTGGGACGCTTCAGCGCCGAGATGCTGATTTCAGCTACCCGCGGCGATAACCGCGCTGAACTCCTCGACCTTATCATCTCCCATCTGCCCCAGGGGCCTCGCTATTACCCGGAAGACCAGATCACTGACCAGCAGGAACGTTTTGTGGCCGCCGAACTGATCCGTGAGCAGGTGCTAAACTACATCCACCAGGAGGTGCCCCACGCCGCATGCGTAGTGGTGGAAGAGTTCAAAGAGCGACGGCCAGACCTGACCTACATCGGGGCCAACATCTTCGTGGAGAAGGAGTCGCAAAAAGGCATCCTCATCGGCGAAGGTGGCCGCATGCTCAAACGGATCGGACGGGCTGCCCGACAGGAAATCGAGGAGCAGCTTACAGGGCACAAAGTCTACCTGGAGCTGTGGGTCAAGGTGCGCAAAAAGTGGCGCAAAGACGAGGAGGCGCTGCGCCGTCTGGGCTACGCTGTGCCCAAAAAGAAGTAGAGCGGCATACTGTTCCTGATCTTCCCCCCAGGGGCCTGACATTTCCAAACAGGCCCCTCACACGCTGTTTTTGGAAGCTGCAATGAAATGGAGATTGACAATGAGAAAGATATGGAACACGCTCAAAGCCCGTTTGGGGTCAGGATTGCTTTTGGAGGTACTACCTCTGATTCTGCTTGCCACCTTGACCCCCATGATAATTCAGGGGATAGTGGTGGAACTGAGTCATCGCCAACTGGGGAACGAGGCCGTTGACATCAGCAAGGAGGCGTTAATCGCCAAAGCGGCGGAGGGCCTGGAGGCGCGCACCATCGAGGTGGCGAACAGCATCGCCTGCTTCCTGAAGGAACGGGAAGAGGATGTGCTAAACGTGGCGCTGCTCCCCCGCGACCCAGAAGCATACCTGGCTTTCGTTCGTACCCATAGCAGAGGGGTTTGGATGTCCGAGGGGAAAATCTCCATACCACTGTATCGGGAGTTGGCTTATGTAAATAAGAGTGGCCTGGAGACCATCAAAGTGGTGGTGGAATGTGAGCAGTATCCCGCTGGCTGCCAGGCCGCGCTTGCCGACCGCCTGGTGGCCGCCAGCGATCCGGCCCAAACAACCTATAAACAAGAAACTTACTTTGCCGATACCATGGAGTTGCTGGAAGGCGAGATCTACGTGGGGCGTCCCGTCGGCTGGTATATTCCCACAGAGGAGGCATACGCCGCCGCCGAGAACCCCACTGGCCGCCGTTATCAGGGTTTCTTGCGATTCGCCACTCCCGTTTTTGAAGATGGAGTCAGGCAGGGGATAGTGGTGTTGACCCTGGACTGGACCCACGTCATGGAGTTCACCGACCACATCGTCCCCACAGCCGAGCGATTCGCCGCCCTGCCAGATGCGACCAGCGGGAACTACGCCTACACGGTTGACCCCGAAGGCTGGGTGATCTCCCATCCTCGCGACTACTACATCTGGGGTCTGAGGTCCGATGGCCGGCTGGTGCCGGCCCTGAATGAAGCGGACCATCAGGCGCAGCAGGAGCGGGGGGAGACCCCGCTGAACCTGGCAGACCTGGGGTTTATGGACTCCAACCTGCCGTTGATCAACGGGCAGGCGCAAATGGGCCGCGATGGGTCTGTCGTCTATCAGTGGGCCGGGCTGGAGAAGTTCGTGGCCTACGCTCCTATCCCGTATCATCGCGGGCGCTACAGCGGGCCGGGCGGCTTCGGCTGGGTGGGCCTGGGCGCAAACGTGACCACCTTCTACCAGGACGCCATTCAGATGGGAGAGAGAATCGACTATAGCAGGAAGAGACTCCTCAACGTCGTCGGAGCGATCACCTTCCTGGCTATACTGCTGGTGACGGGAGGAAGCTACCTTATCGTGCTCAGAATCTCTCGTCCCGTCACCCGCATGGCGGCCACCGCTCAACAGATAGCCGAAGGAGACCTCACCAGAAAGCTCAAGGTGGATCGGAGAGGGGAGTTAGGGCAGTTGGAGCAGGCCCTGAACCGCATGACCGAGAACCTGTACGCTGCCATTCAGCGCATCCGGGAGGGGGCCTTGCAGGTAAGCACTTCGGCCGAGGAGATGGCTACCACCATGCACCAGCAGAGCGCCGCCTCAGCCCAACAGTCAGCCGCCGTCAGCCAGACCACCACCGCGATGGAACAACTGGCCGCCACCTCCCACCAGATTGCCGAAGCCGCCGACCAGGTGGTCTCCACCGCCGCCAAGACGCAGAGCGAAGCCCAGGACGGCGTCTCTGCCGTCACCCGCACCGTCCAGCAGATGGAGGCGATCAGAGATGGCAACGAGATCAGCAGGCAGGAGATTGCGGCCCTCGGCCAACGTTCGCAGCGGATCGGGAACGTGATGGAACTTATCACCCACATCGCTGACCAGACCAGGATGATCGCCTTCAACGCCTCGATAGAGGCTGCCGCAGCCGGGGAGGCGGGAAGACGCTTCGGGGTGGTAGCTACTGAGGTGCGGCAGTTGGCGGACAGCGTCACCAAGTCCACGGGGGAAATACGGGAGCGGATCACGGAGACCCAGACGGCCACCAATGCCTTGATAGTGGCCTCGGAATGGCGGGCGAAGCAAATTGAGGAGGGCTTCGAGCTGACGCAGATGACGGCCAGGGCGTTGGAGGAGATCCTGGAGAGAGCCAAGGAAGCCACCCAGGCCGCGGCCCAGATCAGACTCTCCACTCAGCAGCAGCGGACAGCGGCAGAGCAGGTAGTGGGAGCCTTGCAGGAGGTGCAGGAGGGAGTGAAGCAGGTGGCGATGGGAAACCAGCAAATGACGGAGGTGGGAAGAGGACTGCTTGAACTGGCAGATAAGCTGAAAGCAGCCATGGAGCAATTTCAGTTAGAGAATGAGTAGCCCAGGTCTTTTTGAGCGCAGAGAAGGCGGAGTGAAAACTAAAAAACTCTGCGCCCTCAGCGGTCTCTGCAGTGCAGTCTTGCACTTCAGGAAAACCCTGGGTGACTGATGCAGTTGACAATTGACGAAATCAAGGCTATAATATTACCAGAAAGTGCCCCTGTGGCGGAATTGGTATACGCGGCAGGTTGAGGACCTGTGCCCGTTTGGGCGTGCTGGTTCGAGTCCAGTCGGGGGCACTTGACTGCGGGCCACCAGGCCCGTTTTCTGATTCCCCAACCTCTGGCCCTGAACAACGATGTTGTGTTTGGAGGTGGAAGGTGAAATGTATCGAGGAGGAGTAAAAGATTGAAACCAGAACTGATCCGAGCGGTGAAGGGAACGAGGGATTTTTACCCGGAAGATATGGCCTTCCGCAACTGGCTGTACAGCAAGATACGAGAGGTTTCGGAGAGTTTCGGCTACCAGGAGTACGAAGCGCCCCTGTTGGAGCCTCTGGAGTTATACGCGGCCAAAAGCGGCGAGGAATTGGTCAAGGAACAGGCTTTTGTGCTCCAGGACCGGCGGGGGGAGCTTATCGCTCTCCGACCGGAGCTGACGCCTTCTCTGGCCCGCATGGTGGCCCAGAGAAGGACCGTCCTGCCTCGACCCGTTCGCTGGTATTCCTTTGGCCCTTTCTGGCGCTACGAGAGGCCGCAAAGGGGGAGAAGCCGGGAGTTCTTTCAGTGGAACATCGACATCCTGGGGACAGAAACCCCGCAAGCAGATGCGGAATTGGTGGCCGTAGGGGTGGAGTTTTTCAAAGCGGTGGGGCTTTCTTCCGACGAAGTGGTCATCAAGGTGAACAACCGTCGTTTCATGGAAAAGCAGTTGGCAGATATGGGCCTCGCAGGCGAGATGATTATTTCCACCTTCCGCTTCATCGACCGAAGAGAAAAAATGAAACCGAAAGCCTGGGAGGAATACGGCCAGGAGATCGGGCTTGCGCCCCACCAGATCGCGGCTATCTACGGCCTCCTCGACCGTCGAGAATATGAGTCGGACGAACTGGACAGCCTGTTCACCACCATGGCCGATCTGGGCGTTTCTGACTACGTGGAGTTTGACCCCAACATCATTCGCGGTCTGGATTATTATACCGGCACAGTGTGCGAGGCTCACGACCGTGACGGCGAATTTCGCTCTATCCTGGGCGGAGGGCGCTACGACAACCTGATCGCCGACGTGGGCAGCGCGGAGAGGATATCGGGGGTCGGGTGGGCCATGGGAGATGCGGTCATCAAACTGGTTTTGCAGAAATATGGGAAAATTCCCCGCCTGCCTGCTTCGTCTACCCGGCTTCTGGTCACCCTGTTCGACGCCGACCTCTACCGCCATACGCTGCGCTTGACCAGGGAATTTCGCCAGGCCGGGATCAACACCGAACTCTACCTGGAAGCGGTAAACCTGAAGAAGCAACTAAAATACGCCAACCGCTTAGGAATCCCTTACGTGGCTATCCTCGGCCCGGACGAGGCAACTGAAAATAAAGTGACGCTCAAAAATATGCAAACCGGCTCACAGGAGACCCTTTCTCTCCAGGAGGCTATTGAGACACTGAGGGGGTGAAACAAACATGACGGTGAAGGAAATCATCATTGCCCTTTAGCCACTTATAGTGTATAATTTTCAGGCAGCATCCGTTGACCATCTGGTGTAAAATAGGAAGTGGAGGTGAATGGAAATGTTTGAGTTGCTAGCCAGTCTTTTTTCAACTGTCGGGGTACTGCTTATCTTCCTGCTTATCATCGCCAGTTCGGCCATAAAAATCGTGCAGGAATACGAGCGAGGGGTGATCTTCCGTCTCGGTCGTTTGCAGGGAGCGAAAGGGCCGGGCCTCTTCTTCATCATCCCCATCATCGACCGCATGGTGAAGGTAGACCTGCGGGTGGTGACCCTGGATATCCCCGCCCAGGAAGCCATTACCAGAGATAACGTAACCGTCAAGGTAAACGCCGTCGCCTATTTCCGGGTCCTCGATCCTTCGGATGCCATCGTCCAGGTGGAAGACTACCGGCGGGCCACCTGGCAGATCGCCCAGACCAGTCTGCGCAGCGTGCTCGGTCAATCGGAGTTAGACGAACTGCTATCCCATCGCGACCGCATCAACCACCAGCTTCAGCAGATCATCGACGAACAGACCGAGCCGTGGGGCATCAAGGTCAGCATCGTAGAGGTTAAGGACGTGGAGTTGCCGCCCACCATGCAGCGAGCTATGGCCCGTCAGGCCGAAGCCGAGCGTGAGAAGCGAGCCAAAATCATCCACGCTGAGGGCGAGTTCCAGGCTTCCAAGCAATTGTCCCAGGCCGCCGGCATCATCGGCCAGGAACCGGCGGCCATCCAACTGCGTTACCTGCAAACCCTGACCGAGATCGCTGTAGAAAAAAACTCGACCATCATCTTCCCGGTACCGATCGAGTACCTGAAGGGTCTGGCCGAGTTGTTGGGCTTCCAGACAAGAGGCCCGTTACCTGCTCTGGCGGCGAATCCCTCCACAGGGGAGAAGACCTGTCCTCATTGCGGAGCCTCGATGCGCGCCGAGGCCGTTTTCTGCCAGCAATGCGGCCAACGCCTGTAAACGCCCTCCGAAAAGTGGAGCGGGTATCTTGCCCGATGTGACAGCCAGGATGGCCGCCTAACTTTCGGATTATACTCCTATTCGTGATAACTACCCTCGCCCGGGGCCCAGGAACGGCCCGGTTGCCAGGGGTAATAAAGCTGGCCTACCCGCCCGGCGCTGAGATTAACCCGTCCGGTCAATTGGCCGTATGAACCTCCCGGCGTCCAGATGAAAGGCTGCTCTCCGGCCGCGTAGTTCATGAAAACCAATCTCCGGTCCTCCGTCCAGCGCGGCCAATCAGCCACCATCCCTTCCAGCACGGTCATGCCGTTCCCATCTCGCCCCACCATGCCGATGGCGTGCTGACCACTGCCCTGGATGATCAGGACAAAAGCAAGGAACTGACCATCCGGCGACCAGAGACAATTTTCTTCGATGCGATAGCCCGGCGGGCTGTAGGTCACGGCCCGATGAGAGCTCCCATCGTAGGACACGATCCACAACGTGCCGTTGCCAGGAGCAGCGATCTCCTGGCCGTTGGGCGAGTAGCGGCAGAAGGCCAGTTCCCTCACTCCCAACTCTTCGTTGGCCTTGATGCAGCCCGGAGCCTTTTTCACCTCCTGCGGCGGCGCGGAGGGCGCCCCGGCGACCTGCACTTCCAGGGGAAAATCTTTGCTCGTACCGTCGTGGTACATCACCCGTAGGATGTAAGTGGTGGCCTGAACCGGACATTTCTGTCTGGAATCGTGTCCGCCCACCCCTTCCTGCGACGCCCCTTCTACCAGATAGACGGCCTTAACGTCGTCCACCGCCCACGCCAGGGTGGTGCATTGGCCGGAGTCTACCGGATTCGGGTTAGCCGTGAACTGGCTGACGCCGAAGGCCGGAGTGGGGGTATCTGTAGGTACGGGAGTGGGAGTATAAGTCGGCGGCAGAGGGGTGTTGGTCGGAGGCAGGGGGGTATTGGTCGGCGGGATGGGCGTGTCGGTCGGGGGCAGGGGGGTATCGGTGGGAACAGGCGTATGGGTCGGGGCAGGCGTATGGGTCGGACTGGGCGTGCTGGTCGGGGTAGGAGTGAAGGTAGCCGTCGGCGTAAACGTCCAGGTGGGCGTCAACATTGGCGGTTGGACGTGTTTTAGCGGCGTGGGGGTAGGCAACAGGTAAGGGATGGCAATCAACGCCCCTCCCACCAGGCAGGCCAACACCAGCAGAAAACTCATCACCCCCAAAGCGGCCATCGTCAGGAAGCCTTTACCTTCGGCGGGCACGGCCACCTCGCGGGGGGGCAACGGCTTTGGCGGGGCGACGGGCCGCACCGTTGTGGCCTGAGCGCCTCCGGCCCTGACCGCTTGCGGTTTAACCGCCGGCGGCGGCGCCTCTGGTTCGGGCAGAGGGCGGCCCTTGATAGCCGCCCGCAGAGCCTTCATTATATCCCTGGCGCTCTGATAGCGGTCCTCCGGCCTTTTGGATAGGGCGCGTTTGATAACCCTCTCCACCGCCTCCGGCAGATCAGGTCGCTGGGCACGGGGCGAAGGCAAAGGATCGGTCACGTGGCGCATCAAAATCGCCAGGGGAGTATCGGCATCGAAGGGCACCTGACCGGCCACCATCTCGTAAAGCACTATCCCTAGCGAGTAGATATCGCTACGATGATCGAGATCTGCCCCCCGGCCCTGTTCCGGTGACATATAGGCTGGCGTGCCGGTCACAGAGCCGGTCATGGTATGATGGGCGCCCCCGATCATCCTGACGATCCCGAAATCGGTTAAAACGGCCCGCCCTCGGCCCGTGATCATGATGTTAGAAGGTTTGATATCACGGTGTAGCATCCCCTGTTGATGGGCGTAGTCCAGAGCGTCGCCCACCTGCTCCAGGATACGCAGCGTTTCGCCCAGAGGCATGACCTTTCCCTGCTTGCGAAGCTCCTTCAGTCTGTCCTTAAGAGTGCGGCCATCAATACACTCCATCACCATGTAATAAAGGCCATCTTCGTGGTCAAAGTCGAAGACCTGCACGATATTGGGATGGCGCAAGGCCGCCGCCGCCCTGGCCTCTCGTCTGAATCGTCCCACAAAATCTTCTTCCCCGACCATGAGATAGGGATGCAGAATCTTGATCGCCACGTCGCGATCCAGGCTGGCCTGATAAGCCCTGTAGACATCAGCCATCCCGCCGTGTCCCAGGCGCTCCAGGATACGGTATTTACCAATCGTCCGGCCGACCAGGTTTTCTATCATTCCGGCAGGTTCCTCACAGGGGTATTACGGGCATATTTTATCATCATTATGCCCCTTTGTCAAAAGACGAAGAGCAAAAAGACAAGCTACTCCACTGACAGATCATCGATGTATATCACGCCCTGGCCTATAAAGCTATCAGGATCATCGTCAAGAGCGATGGCTTGAAAGCTGAGCGGATAGTCGATGAGGCCATCGTTGTTCCCCTCCCAGTGGTCCCAATCGTAATAGGAACCGCCCACGGAAGTGCCCATGAACTGCCACCCAGGACCACCAACAGGCCCAAACTCGCTTTGGAAGGTTTCGCCGCTGGCGTCTACCAGCCATATTTTCAGCCGATGCCCGGATCCATCGCCGTAGACCCACACTCCAACCCTGGAGATAGCGCCCACCAGCGGCTTCTTCCCGGTTCTGAACACCAGGAAGTCGTTACCGGCGGTGGGAAAATCGTAGCTCATTTTGGCGGAAAAGGAACCGGAGTGAGCCTGTTCGCGGGATTGAGTGAAGCTTCCCGTGCGGGCGTTTTCGCCTCGCTTCCAGGAGTCCCAGGTCTCGAAGTCGCTGATCTGGTTGACAGGCGTTGGCGGCAGCCGAGGCGGGGTACTGGTACTGGTAGGAGGGAGGGCGGTGTCCGTCGGGGTGGGCGGGAGAATGAGTATCAGGGGGGTGCTGGTGGGCAGAAGAGGCGCAGCGGTAGGGCTGGGTATAGAAGTAAAAGTAAAGGCAGGCGTAGGCATTGGCCTGGGCGTAGACCTGGGCCTCGTGGCTGACGGGATAGGCGCAGGCGTAGAAGTCACTTTCACCGCAGGCGTCGTCGATTCAGGAGACGGGGTATCCATAGCCACCCCTCTATCAACCATAATTGCTATGGAGGCGGAAGCACTGGCCGCCCCGTCAACATTATAAGCTTTGACCTGCACGGTATGGCTCCCGACCGCTTCCGGGCTCCAGGATTGTCTGGCCGTTAAAGAGGTTTGTCCCTGGGGAATGGGACTGGACTCTGAGCGATGGAGAACTCCATCAACCCACAGTTCTATTCTGGTCACCCCTTTTCTGTCCCTGGCCGTAGAGGTGACTATGACCTCCTCCTTCAGCTTAACCCGTGTCCCGCTGGGCGGGGAGTCGATGGTAATGGTCGGGCTGGTCTTCTGGGACGGAAGCCAGATGAAAGTGACGAACAGCAGGCCCGCCAGGACAACGAGCAGACCGAGGATCAGAGCGATAACCCAGCAAGCCAGACGACCGCCCGCCTTCCGGGGAGCAGCATAAGCCGATGGGGGCGGCGGCACGTAAGGCTTCGGCGGAGCTACAACCTGGGGAGAGCTGGCTACAGGCGGCGAAGGGGTAGGCGTTTGGGCCACAGTTCGGGCCACAGGCGCCGGCATAGTTTCGGGAGCGGCGATGGCGGTTTGAAACGCGTCGGCCAGCGCGCTAGCCGTCTGGTATCTATCAGCCGGGTTCTTGTTCAGAGTCTTGAGGACCACCTGCTCTACAGCCGGCGAGAGACGAGGGTTGATCCGCCTGGGAGGAGACGGAGATTCCCTAACGTGCTTCAATACTATGGCTACGGGAGTATCGGCCTCGTAGGGCACCCGCCCGGTGACCATCTCGTAGAGGACAATACCCAGAGAATAGATATCGCTACGCTCGTCGCCGCTTTGCCCCATAGCCTGTTCGGGTGACATGTAAGAGGGTGTACCGGCCATCGCTCCAGTCACAGTGTGGGTGGTGCCCCCCATAATCTTGGCGATGCCAAAGTCGGTCAGCACAGGCTCCCACTTGGCTGTAAACATGATGTTGGTGGGTTTGATATCGCGGTGGACCATGCCTTGCTGGTGGGCGTAGTCTACGGCGCTGCCTAAAGCCTGGAAGAGGCGCGCCGTTTCCTCCAGAGGCAAAATGTGCCCCTGAGCAGCCGTCTCTTGCAGCCTGGCTTTGAGGGTCGGCCCGGCGATGAACTCCATAACCATGTAATAAACGTCGCCCCGGCGGTCGAAATCAAAGACCTGAACGATGTTGGGATGCCGCAAAGAGGCGATGGCCTTGGCCTCCCGCTGAAATCGCTCCACAAAACCTTCTCGTTGAATCAGGTAAGCGTGGAGGAACTTGATAGCCACGTAGCGTTCCAGATCAGGATGATAAGCTTTGTAGACCTCGGCCATCCCCCCGCTTCCCAGCTTTCCCATAACCCGATATTTGCCTACGATTTGGCCCACCCAGTCTTCCATCTTCAAAAACTCCCCTATGTTTGAGTCTATTTTATCACCATTGACGCTTTATTGTCAATCGTCCCCCCTCACTCACCAGGTAAGAAAAAACCCGTCTACCAGACCAGACGGGTTAAACTGGCGTAGAGCGGGAGACGGGACTCGAACCCGCGACGTTCTGCTTGGAAGGCAGGGGCTCTTCCAACTGAGCTACTCCCGCTTGAAGGTATAACATTCTGTGCTCGTATCTACTCAAACCGCTCTGGCAATAACAGACACTCACCTCTCCACGACTGCTTATATTGTATCACGATTTTGATCCTCCGTCAAGAGGCTGGACATCGTATTGGCAGGTACCTTTAGAAACCAGGTTTTTGCTAAAAACCTGGTTCCTTCCCTGATACGCTATGTGCCGTGCTAGTTGTTCCTGATATACTCGATCATAGCCGGCGTGACCAGGGGCACGATCTGGGGCAGCATTTTGGGCATCAGGTTCTCCATGGCGGCGGGCATCAACTCCGGCATCTGCTCTTTCATGTGGGCGGGCATGGGTACCCGGCGCTCCACGGCAGCCAGCATATCGGGCATGACTTTGGGCATGATAATAGGCATCAACATGGGCATCATGACGGGCATCAGGGGCCTCATCATAGAGAGCATCCCCGGTACGTGTTTAGCCATCTTCATCATGCCGCCCAACGGGGCAGGCATGGCGGCCATCATCTGCGGCAACAGTTCTATCATCAAATCGGCCATATTTTCGGGCTTCATCAAATTTATCATGGCCTCAAAAGTGGCCCACATTTCCAGGGCGTAGTCGGTAGGGTCGGGGCACTCCAGGCCCAGGCCCTTCGCCGCAAAAGCGGCCAGATCGATGATCGGCAATTGTTGGCCGGTTTTATTGGCCGTCACCCGGAATTGAACCTGGCAACAGAGGCAGGCAGCCAGCACGGCTTCTGCTCCCGTCTCTTCGGCCTCTCGCAAACGAACGTCGCCGATGATTTTGGCTACAGGGGGGTCGGCCACCAGGGTAAGCACCGAGCCGCAGCAGTGAGCGCGCTCCCGGTTGTGCTCCATCTCCACGAACTCCACGCCCGGGATGGCCTGGATAAGCTGTCGTGGCGGCTCGTAAATTCCTCCGGCCCGCCCCATGTGGCAGGAATCGTGCCAGGTGACGCGCATGTCTACCGGGTGGGTGAACTTCATCTCTCCTGACTCGATGCGTTCGGCGATGATTTCCGAATAGTGTCGGGCTTCGAAGGAGTATTCGAGCCCCACTTTTTCCGCCCATTGGGGATAGAATTCCTTCCACACCAGCCAGCAGGCCGGACAGGAGGTGACGACCGTTTTCACCCCTCGGGCCTTCATGCCCGCCACGTTGTGACGCATGATCTCCTCGAAGGCATCCCACAGACCCGCCGCCAGCATGGGGATGCCGCAACAGGCCTCGCCGTCGCCCATGTAGGTGAATTCCACCCCGGCGGCGTCCAGCAAAATGACTGTAGCCTGGGCGATGTCATTTTCCACGAAAGAAGCGGTGCAGCCGGGGAAATAGGCGATTTCGGCCTGGTCTTTGATCTTGGGCCTGATATGTGCCGGCACCCAGTTGGCCCGGTCTTTGCTGTAGCTGGCCCAGATGTTGCGTTCTTTGCGCAGGGAGGCCCTCATGATCTCGAAAGGCGGGAAGGTCAGCCGCCCCTCTTCGTGGATCAACTGGCCGCGCATCTTCAGCCAGGACGGTTCGTTGGGCAGTTCCAGGGGACAGGTGACGTTGCACACCTCGCAGGTGGTGCAGGCCAGGAAGGCATCGACCATCTTCTGATCCCAGTCGGCTTTGCCCTCCATGAACTGGCGCAGGAAATACTACTTGCCCCGTGGCGACTGCGACTCCCAGCCCCGGCCATAGAACTGGTCACAATCGTCCACACAGTAACCGCACTGGGCGCAGGCGTAGGCGTACCAGGCCACGTCGGCGGGCAGGCCCCCGGCCTCCCTCTGGCCGCTCGCCCAGAGGCGATTTGAAGGCGTTGCCGACCAGGCGCACCACAGGCTCAAAGGTCTCGGCCAGCCCCATGAACGAGCCTAACAGCGAACCTGGCAGACCGTTGCCCACCACCTTGCCCGGGTTCATTATGCCCTGGGGATCGACCTGCTTCTTGAATTCCCGCAGCCGCTCCAACCTCTCCCGGCCAAGAACCTTCTCGGCCTCTTTGGCGAAGTAGAGGCCGGTGGAGTAGGCTCGTCCTCCGTGCCGTTTAGCGATCTTGATGACCGACAGGGCCAGGCCAAAGGCCACATTGTAGCCAAAGGAGCGCTCGTCGTGGGGAATAAAGCCCAGGACCGTGACCTCGCCGCTCTTGCTGACCAGACCTTCCAGCACCAGGGGATGAGCGATGGAGACCTCGATTTCGGACAGAAACCGGTCCAGATTCTCCAGGGGCACCACTACCTCGGTAGGAATCAGCGAAGGACCGACACGCTTGACCTTCATCAGGTTAAAGCGTTCCTCCCACTCGTGGGCGGCCAACTCATCGGCCAGGAACTCTCCCCCATGGGCGGCCACGATGCGCTTCAGGCCCTCTTCCACCGCTTCCTGCCGGGTGGCCGGGTAGACGAAGACAGCTACGTAAGTTTCGGGCAGCTCCAGCCGGCGCTCCTCTGCCGGGTGGCCGTGCTTCAATTTGGGCGGCACCTGGCGCTTGAGGCGGGCCATGGCCGGGTTGGCGAAGCTCATCGACCAGAGGGGCACTTCTTCCTCACGATATCCCACAAGGCGCCGCTCAGAGCCGCCACCTTATCGAAACGGGCGGCCAGCACCACCTCATCCTCAAGTTCCCGCACCCGCAGCGTCACCTGGGAGATAAGGCCGGTGATGCCCTCGGCGTCGCTGATCAGGTCTAAATCCCCTTCCCCGAATTCCTGCACCTGGCCGTCAGGGAGAACCACGCGCGCCGCCACCACGTTCTCCCTGAATGGGCCGTACTCCGCGCTGCCAAAACCCACCCCTCCCTGGGCCAGCCAGCCGCCTACCGTCGAGGAAAGGGCGCTGGATGGTATGTCAAATTTCGCGTCCCAGAAATCCGGGACCGTAATCCGTGTCGGCCATCTATTGTCAGAAAGACGAGACCATGTTATAATTACCCTGAACTCGTCGAAGCACGAGGAGTGTATAGCATGTATATCCGGCCCAGGAAAGAGCGAAAAACTTCCCCTACCAGGGTTCTCATCCTGTTAATCTTGATTGCAGTCGGCCTCTATATGATCGTCGAGAGACCGGCCTGGGTTACGAATCCCTTCCTGCCCACGCCCACGCCCACCAGAACAGCCGAATCCCACCTGGAGGAGGCCTGGAATCTCTACCTGGAGGGACAACTCGACCGGGCTATCCTGGCTTACGAGAAAGCAGCCGTTGTCCACCCCGATGACGACTCCATCTACGTTCAATGGGCCAGGCTGCTGGCCCTGCGGGGACGCACCGCCCAGGCTGTGCAGCGCGCAGAGCGAGCAGTTGATCTGGACTCCGAGAAAGCGGCCAACCATGCCATCCTGTGTATGGCTCTGGACTGGCAGGCCGGTAACGTAAAAGAGGACGAAGGAAGCGAACTGCTCAAAAAAGCGCTGGATGCCTGCCAGCGGGCAGTGTTGCTCGACTCGAACTATGCCGAAGGCCACGCCTATCTGGCCGAGGTCTACGCTGACTTTAACAGTTGGGAGCGAGCTTTGGATGAGGCAGAACTGGCCGTACAGTTGGACGATAGCAGCGTGGACGCCCATCGCAATCTGGGCTACGTCCTGGAAAGACAGGGTAAATACCGGCAGGCCGTCGAGGAGTATCGCATTGCTATAGAACTGCACCCCAGGTTGGCTCACCTGTATATTGGCGCGGGACGTAATTACCTGATTCTGGAAAATTACAAGCTGGCCGTCAGTCACTTTCAAACGGCCACCGAGGTCGACCCGGATAATCCCGCCGGCCACGATATGTTGGGGTGGGCCTATTTTGTGCAGGGAGATTACGAATTAGCCACAGCCCAATTTGAGAAAGCTATTGAACTCGATCCCGATTACGCCCAGGCTTATGGTCACCTGGGCCTGGCTTATTACGTGCGACGCCACTACGAGATGGCGATCACCACTCTTCAAAAGGCCCTTGACATGGGCCTCGAACGGGTGGAATATTATTACGAAATCGGTCTGTCCTACATCTTTCTGGAGCAATGTGACCAGGCCATACCCTGGCTGGAGAAGGCCCTGGAACTCGATCCTACCTCCAGGCCGGCCTACGAAGGGCTGATTCTGTGTGGAGAGCGTCCCCCCTGGCCTACGGACACCCCCACGGTCGAGGCCCCTGAGGAATAAAAAGCCACAGAGTACACAGAGCGCACAGAGGCAAAACCCTCGTTAAAAGACTATCAGAGCAAGAAAGGAAAATCCATGCCAGAACCAGCCATTGCCCTTATCGAATGCAACAGCATCGCCGCCGGCATTGAGGTCGGCGATGCCATGATGAAGAAAGCGCCCGTCGAACTGCTGGAGGCCCGCTCTGTCTGTCCGGGCAAATACATCGTGCTCGTCGGCGGCGAGGTGGCCCCCGTGCAGGAGTCCGTGCAGGCCGGAGTTAAAGTGGGAAGCGACGCCGTGGTCGATCAGTTGTTTTTGCCCAACGTGCACCTGTCCATTTTTCCGGCCATAGCCAGCGCCACCCCACCCGGCAAAGGCGAGGCCCTGGGCATCATCGAAACCATCACCGTGGCCTCCTGCATCGTAGCCTCCGACGCCGCGGCCAAAGCAGCCGACATCTCGCTGCTGGAGCTTCGCCTGGCTAACGGCCTGGGCGGCAAGTCTTTCGTGCTCATCGAGGGCGACATCTCTAACGTGGAAGCGGCGGTAGAGGCAGGAGTGGCCCTGGTCAAGCCGCAGGGGCTGCTGGTGCGCAGCGTGATCATCCCTCAGTTGCACGAGGAGATGAAAGACAAAATTGTGTAGAGGTAAATTATGGAACTGGCTAAAGTTATCGGCACGGTAGTGGCGACCCGCAAATATCAGGGTTTGGAAGGGGTCAAATTCCTCATCGTTCAGCCTTTGGATAAGCACCAGCGGCCCAAAGGTAAGCCAGTGGTGGCCGCCGACGGCACGGCCCAGGCCGGCCCCGGCGAACTGGTGTTTATCGAAGGAGGGCGGGAAGCGGCCCTGGGTATGCCGGACGAAACTTTCGTGCCCGTCGATCACGCCATCCTGGGCATCGTCGATGAGGCAGACGTAGAATTGGACTGACGACTGAAATCGTCACTACTTATAGTACATTAAAGATGTAGTAACGACTTTAGTCGTTGCTGATAGGAGGGCCTGATGTTCATCGGCAGAGTGTGCGGCACGGTGGTGGCTACCATCAAACACAGTTGCCTGGAAAACCAGAAATTGCTCCTGGTAGACCGCCTGTCCCCCACAGGCGCGGTCACAGACCGTTACGCCCTGGCTATCGACTTCGTGCAGGCCGGGGTAGGCGACACCGTTCTGGTGCTGGAAGAGGGCAACTCGGGCCGCCAGGTAATAGACATCCCCGATTCGCCTGTCCGCTCGGTCATCGTGGGTTTCGTGGATGAGGTGCACTTGGTCGATGAAGGCTGCTGGTGGCCGCACCAATGACCGCAGACCCTTTGGGTTTTAGAAACTGTTGAGTCTCATTAACTCGTATCACCCCAAAGTCTCAAAAAGTCGTATCACCCTGGGGTTGACAATATCGCCTATTTGAGCCATCCTTTCTCCAAAACTTCGAGAGAGAGGGAATGGTCATGCGAACAACAACCTTGGAGGAACGGATGATGATCCTTAACCTGGCCCAAGCCGGGCATTCGGATCGCGACATTGCCCAACAACTGGGCTGG
>DAOULT010000197.1:0-50677 GCA_034417895.1 Anaerolineae bacterium
ACGCCTGGCTTGGTGGGCAGCGTATCCAATTGCTGTTGGACAGTAGACGATACTTCCATTACCCCGCCCCCCACAGCCGCACGGTTTTATCATGCGAGCCGGAGGCCAGGAGAGAACCGTCAGGAGAGAAGGCCACGCTATAGACCCTATCTGTATGCCCCTCCAGGCAGCGCACCTCCCGCCACTTTTCGAACACGCGGTAGAGTATATCCGGGTCAGGGGCTTCCTCTGGTATTACTATCCTCCGACGTTCCATCCCTTCCTGGATAGCTTTCACTATTTGGTAGAGTTTCTCTACCTCTGCTCTATCCTCTCGGGCATAGCTGAGAAAAATCTGACAGGTAGCCATGTTTCTTCACTCCCTTCAAGCCAACACGGATTTCTCTCACGGATGTCACGGATTCCGTGGAGCATCCGTGAAATCCGCGACCCTAATCCGTGTCAGCCGTGTCTCGCTGCACCTTCAACCAATCAGGCACGAATAATGCCTGATAATTCACGTGGTGCTCCGTTGTCTGTGGAGGTGGAAATACACGTCGAGGCTTGAGGCTGCGCTGACCAAAATTGATCAGCAGACCAACGGGACAGCCAGTGACCACCAGATAAGTGATGACCTGGCTCAGATCGCTGCGATCCAGCAGGGTATGCGCCTTGATCTCAACCACTACCTTCTCCTCGACGATGAAATCGGGGATGTAGTATCCCACCAGCGTTTCCTCATCGTATACCTCGATGTTTTTCTGCGCCTCGAAGGATAACCCAACTGGCCCTTTGACCCGTCTGCCTCCCATCCTGTACCTCTTTCGTGAATACTCTAACACAGATTTCTCTCGGAGCCGACACGGATTCTCCACCAAATCCGCGACTCCAATCCGTGACATCCGTGACCCTAATCCGTGTCAGCGCATCATCACCTGCCGCGCCCTCTCCCGGCCCTTGTCCGTCAGCACCAGCCCCGCGCCATCTATGCATTGGGCCAGGCCGTGGCGGGTCACGTAGCGCACCACGCGCTCTCTAAAGGCAGGACTCCACTTCATGTGCTCGGTCATGTGCTTCAGGGTGCACTCCTCGGCCTCCTCTGGCGTGTCTTCGTGGTTGGAGAGGTGCACCAGCAGCATCTCCCCGGCGAACTGCCATCGTTGGCGGCGACGCCTCATCCACTGGGCCACCAGACCCCGTTGAGGGGCCAAAAGCAGCGTCAGAGTGAAGATCACGCCGGTCATGGTCGCCATGCTGCCCGCAATGGAGGCGTTGAGCCAGCGGGCCAGGAAATAGCCCGACACCGCCGAGACCACGCCCACCACCACGCTCAGCATCAGCATGATTGGCAACTTTTCGGTGAGCAGGTAGGCCGCAGCCGGCGGGGCGATCATCAGGGCCACCACCAGCACCGACCCCACGGCCTCGAACGAACCAACAGCCGTCACCGAAACCAGGGTCATCAGGGCGTAATGCAGCGCCACCGGCGAAAAGCCCAACGCCGCCGCCAGCCCCGCGTCGAAAGTAGCCAGCTTAAGCTCCTTGTAAAAGATCACGACGAAGGCCAGGTTGACCAGGCCGATGATGCCAGCCAGCCACAGGCTGCGCGGCCCCACGTCCACTCCTCCCACGATCAGGCGGTCGAAGGGGGCAAAGGCCAGTTCACCGAGCAGCACGGCGTCGGTGTCCAGGTGAACGTTGGCGGCGTAGCGGCTGATGAGGATCACGCCGATGGAAAAGAGCGCAGGGAAGACTATGCCAATGGCGGCGTCCTCCTTGACCAATCCGGTGCGAAACAGGGCTTCCACCAAAATCACCGTCAGCACGCCGGTCAGGGTGGCGGCCAGGATCATCGGCAGGGAAGCGGTGCTCTCGATGAAAAAGAACATGATGACGATGCCGAGCAGGATGGCGTGGCTGATGGCATCGCTCATCAGCGACATGCGCCTGAGCACCAGAAACGTGCCGATGAGCGAGCAACTGGCGGCCACTACCGAGGCGATCAGGATGATTTCAAGTTGCGGTTGGGTCATTTTGTTCCCTCCTACGTTCAAGCCACAGAGATCACAGAGAACACTGAGAAAGAGCCGCCGATGAACACAGTTTTTTTCTCTGTGAACTCTGTGTACTCTGTGGCTCTATCTTGCCATCGCGCGGCGGGCCGTTTCGCGGCCATAGGGCGTCAGCTTCAGGCGACCGTCGGCGCGACTCACCAGGCCGTTGGTCACGGCCCAGCGCACGGCGCGGCGGGCGAAGTCGTCGCTCCAGCGCATGTGGACGCCCATGTGGGCCAGGGTGCTCTCCTCGGCTTCTTCGGGACCGCCTTCGTGGTTGAGGAGGTGCACGGCCAACGCCTCGGCCGCGAACTGCCACCGCTGCCGCGCTTGTCGTCGCCATTTAGCCAGGATGCCTCGCTCCGGGGCGAGCAGCAGCGACAGCAAGACGACGCCGCTCATGTAAAGGATAATCGTGGGGCCGGTGGGCAGCCGGGCGATCAGGCTGCTGGTGATGGCTCCCAACAGTCCGACCAGCGCCCCAAACGCGCCTGACAATATGACCATCACGTCCAGGCGTTCCGTCCACTGGCGGGCGGCGGCTGCCGGAGCGACGATCATGGCGCTCATCAGCACCACGCCCACCGTCTGCAAGCCGACCACGATGGCGATGACGATCAGCGAGGTGAGGAGCACCTCCAGCCCGCGCACCGGATAGCCCACGCTGGCGGCAAATTCCGGGTCGAAGCTGAGGAGCTTGAACTCCTTCCAGAGTAATATCACCACAGCCAACGCCACCGCGCCCAACACGGCCATCGTAATCACGTCGCGCTCCAGCAGCGTGGCCGCCTGGCCGAAGAGGAACTTGTCCAGCCCCGCTTGGCTGGCTGTAGGCAGCTTTTGAATGAAGGTCAGCAGCAACATGCCAAACCCAAAGAACACCGAGAGCACAATGCCCAGGGCGGCATCCTGCTTGAGGCGGGTGTTGCGCACCACGGTAATGACGGAGAGCGTGCCGATCCAGCCGGCAATGGCCGCCCCCAATACCAACACCAGCGGCGCTTTGGAGCCGGTCAGCAGGAAGGCCAGGGCCACGCCCGGCAGGGCGGCGTGGGAAATGGCGTCGCCCAGCAGGCTTTGCTTGCGCAGCATGGCAAAGGCCCCCAGCACGCCACTCACCAGGCCCAGGGTGGCCGAACCCAGGGCCACCGTCCGCAGGGTGTAGTCGAAGATCAGATCGTGCAGAATTTGGCCGATGTCCATGTTATCCTCCCTGTGACTGCTCGTCGGGGCCGTTGCTGCCCGATTTCAGGAAGGCGATCCGCCCGCCGTAGGCCCGGCCCAGGTTCTCGTCGGTAAAGACCTGGCTCACTGGCCCGCAGGCGATGAGCCGCACGTTGAGCAGCGTAACCCAGTCAAAGTACTCCGGCACGGTTTGCAGGTCGTGGTGGACGACGAGCACCGTTTTACCGGCGGCGCGCAGCTCCCGCAGCAGGGCCACGATGGCCCGCTCGGTAGTGGCGTCCACGCCGGCAAAAGGCTCGTCCATGAAGTACACCTGGGCATCCTGCACCAGCGCCCGCGCCAGGAAAACCCGCTGCTGCTGGCCGCCGGAAAGCTGGCTGATCTGCCGCTCGGCAAAGTCGATCATGCCCACCTTTTCCAGACTCTCCAGGGCCAGGTCGCGCTCCTGGCGGCCAGGCCGTCGCACCCAGCCGATCTTAGAGTACAAACCCATCATCACCACGTCCAGGGCGCTGGTGGGAAAGTCCCAGTCCACGCTGCCGCGCTGAGGCACGTAGCCCACCAACTGCCGCTGCTCCTGGTAGGGCCGGCCGTAGATGCGCACCTGGCCGGCCGCTGGTTTTATCATCCCCAGGATGGTCTTGATGAGCGTGGTTTTGCCCGCCCCGTTGGGGCCGAGGATAGCCAGCAACACCCTTTCCGGCACCTCCAGGTCCAGGTCCCACAGCACCGGCTTATCTCGATAAGCCACCGTCAGGTCCATTACTTCAATAGCTTTCTGTTTGTCGTTCACGTCTACCTCTCCAGGTTTCGTTTTACTTCCGTGAAATCCGTGACCAAAATCCGTGTCAGCCCCCCGTCAGGGCGCTCACAATGGTATCAATGTTGTGGCGCACCATCCCCACGTAGGTGCCTTCTGGTGTATCTGGATCGCCCATGGCGTCCGAAAAAAGCTCGCCCCCGATCTTCACCCTGAACCCTCTGGCCTCCACCGCCGCTTTGACGGCCTCGACGTTCCGCTCCGGCACCGAGGACTCCACGAAGATGGCCGGTATTTTGCGCTCGGCGATGAAGCGGGCCAGGTCTTGCACGTCGCCTGTGCCTGCTTCGGTGGCGGTGCTGATCCCCTGGAGGCCGCGCACCTCAAAGCCATAGGCCCGGCCAAAGTAGTTGAAGGCGTCGTGGGCGGTGATGACCACCCGTTGCTCGGCGGGCACCTTCTCCGCCTGGGCCTTCACGTAGTCGTGTAGCTCGGCCAATTCTTTCAGGTAGTTTTCGGCGTTGGTCTGGTAGATTCTGGCGTTTTGGGGGTCTAGCTCGGCCAGGGTGTCCCGCACCAGCTCCACGGCTTTCATCCACAGCGTCACGTCGAACCAGACGTGAGGGTCATAAGCTCCTTCGAACTCAGGCGGGCTGAGCAGTAGATCGTGATCTATGCCCTCTGTCACCGCCGCCGTCCTGACCCGGCCCTGCATCTTTTCAAACACTTCGGCCATCTTGGCTTCCAGGTGCAGGCCATTGTAAAAGATCAGGTCTGCTTCCGCCAGCAGAATCACGTCCCCTTCGCTGGCCTTGTAGAGATGGGGGTCTACGCCCGGCCCCATGAGGCCGTTCACCTGAACCCGCTCCCCGCCCACGATCTGGGCGATGTCGGTGATCATGCCTGTGGTCGTCACCACCCGAATTTGCCGCCCAGACAAATCGGCCTCTGACTGGCTGGCTCGCTGGCTACAGGCCACCAGCATAGCCAGCAGCGTTATGCTCACCCAAAACTGTACTTTACGCATTGTATCTCTCCCTGGCTTCCACTTCAGCTTTTCTTCCAATCTACTACAATCGTAAATATTATACCATATTTGACCACTGTTTCCAATCTCCACGAACTCCGCGCCTTCCGCGTCCTCCACGATCCGGTCACAACCATCTTTTGACAATTGCCTGAATTCCGTATAAGATAAAAGCTGTCTGATCGATAGACTCACGATCATCCAGATTTTACTCTAAGAATCACCATGGCTCAAAATAATCGACTCAATCGGCTGTTATCGGCTGTCATCCTGGTCGTGGTATTGCTGTGCGCGGCGGCCTTGCGTCTGCATGGCCTTCACTGGGACGGGGATATGGGAGCCTATCCCCATCCCGACGAGCGTCACCTGGCGAGCACTATGGGCCGCATCTTCTGGCCGACCTATACAAAGAACCTGTTGGACCCGGCCCACAGCCTCCTGAACCCTCGCCGGGTCAACCCCGAAGACCCCGGCGGCGGACATTACGACCTGGCTTACGGCACCCTGCCCGTTTATCTCTACCGCGGGGCGACGGCCTTCCTGAGCAGCATCACCGGCAGGCGCTGGAATGCCTACGCTCAAGCCTTCACGGTCGGGCGGGCGATAACCATCCTTTTCTCCCTGCTCACCATCCTGCTGGTCTATCTCATCGGTCGGGAGATACATGGACGAGCCTGCGCCCTGCTGGCTGCCGCCTTTCTGGGCTTCGGCGTGACCCACATCCAGCTCAGCCATTTCATGACCGTCGATGTTATAATGACCGCCTTCGTCACCGCCTGCCTGTACGTGGGCCTGCGCTTCGTGCGGGAGGGAAGGTGGTCCAACGCCCTGTTGATGGGCGTGGCCGCCGGAGGGGCTATGGCTACCAAAGCCGCCAGTGCCATGCTGGTCGCCACCCTGCTCACGGCCTTTCTGCTGTGGGAGGCCCGACCGGGCGGGGGTAATAATGGCGCTCCCCTCGAAAACACGGAAAATGCAGAAGACGCCGCTCCTCTGCCCCGCTCAAAATCAAATTCGCTCAAAGGGGGCCGCCCGGTTTTGCTCTACCCGCTGCTTATCATCCTGGGAGTGTGCCTTACTTTTGGGACCTTCGAGTTTTACACTGTCCTGGACCCGGCCACCTATCTCCACGCCGTGGGCCAGCAGGGGAAAATGGTAAGCGGGGCTGCGGACTGGCCCTTTACCCGCCAATACGTCAATACCGCCCCCTACCTCTATCACCTCCAAAACCTGGTGCGCTGGGGGTTGGGCTTCCCGTTGGGAATAGCTGCTTTGGGCGGTTTCTTGCTGGCCGTTGCTCGTCTATTGCTCCTGCCGCTCTCCTCGATCTTCTCCATCTCCTTGCTGAAGAGAAAGCCATATTGGGAGCGGCTGAGGGAGGCTCTGTACGCCGCTCCGATCCGCTGGGGGAGCCTGCTGCTCCTTTCCTGGGCCTTGCCTTATTTCCTCTACGTGGGCCGCCTGGAAGTTAAATTTATGCGTTACATGCTGCCGTTGGTGCCCCTGTTGTGTCTCTTGGCCGCCGATATGACCCTGTGGCTGGCGAGACAGGCGGCCAGATTTTTCCGACGTGGAACTGGCAGGCTGGTGCAGGGAGCGGTGGTCGGCCTGGTTTTGCTCCCCACTATTCTCTGGGCTTTGGCCTTCAGCCGTATTTACGACCGTCCCCACACCTGGGAGCAGGCTTCCCGCTGGCTCTACGCCAACGCCCCGCCAGGTTCCGTCCTCACTCACGAGCTATGGGACGATGCTCTGCCGGTTGACATCGCGGCCGAGGACCTTTTCAGGCGCCATTATCAACTTCCTATCGCTGTGGACATTTACCAGGATATGTCCCCGGAGGCCAAATTTCGCCATCTGGCGGAAGCCATACACCAGGCCGATTTCATCATCCTGACTACTCCCCGTCTCTATGGAGCGGTGCGTCGTCTGCCCTGGCGCTATCCGGTGGAGATCAGGTACTACGAACTCCTGTTCACCGAGCAGTTAGGGTTCGATCTGGCTTATGCGGCCACCTCCTACCCGACTCTGTGGGGCTGGACCTTCGTGGACGACGAGGCCGACGAGAGCTTCAGCGTCTACGATCATCCCAAAGCGCTCATCTACCGCAAGGGGCGCGATGTCTCCGACCAGGAGCTAAGAGCGCTTTTTGGCCAGGCCTTAGAAGCCGAACCGCTGATCACCCGGCGAGGCAGGGAGCAGCCTGTGACTCTGCCTGTGCCCCGTTACCGCCAGACCCTTCTCCTGGAGCAACCTGTGGACGCCCTGCCGCCCACCGACGATTACGCCTGGAACGAAGCGGCTAACGCCCATCACCTGCTGGCCGTCCTGATCTGGCTGGCGGTTCTGGAGGTCGTGACCTGGACCGCTCTGCCCCTGACCTGTAGCCTCTTCCCGGCCTTCCTGGACCGGGGTTACACCCTGGCTAAAACCCTGGGGCTGCTCTTGCTGGCCTATGGCGCCTGGCTAGGGGTCAACCTGGGATTATGGTCGTACTCCCGTCTGGCCTTGCTTTTGGCCCTGCTTCTTTTGGCTCTGGTTTCGGGCCTATCTGGCCGGGGCTGGCGGGAGTTTTTGCGCCGCAGGTGGCGGGAGGTCCTCATCTACGAGGGCGTTTTCCTGGCGGCTTTTGTCTTCTTCCTGCTGCTGCGGCTGGTGAACCCCGATCTGTGGCATCCTGTGCGGGGCGGAGAGAAGCCTATGGAGTTTGGCTTTCTCAACGCCATTCTACGCAGCCCCACCATGCCGCCTTACGACCCCTTTTTCTCCGGTGGGTACATCAATTATTATTACTACGGCCTTTTCCTGGTCTCCACCCTGGTCAAGTTGACGGGCATCGCCCCCTCGATAGCCTTCAATCTGATCGTGCCCACTCTCTTCGCCCTGACCTTTGCTGGCGCCTTTGGGGTGGTCTACAACCTGACGGGCCGACGGCGCTATGGCCTGGCGGGCGGTTTTTTCGTGGCCGTGGCCGGCAACCTGGCGGCGGTGGGGCCTATCAGGGGAGTGGGCGGCCTGTCGGACGTATTTTCGGCGCTGGATCAACTGGCTCCCTCACAGGTGCAAGGCGACCTGCTCCGCCTCCTGGCCGGTCTGGGCCGCTGGCTGACGGGCGCCACCCTGCCCCTGCGCACCGATTGGTTCTGGGACGCCTCCCGCGTCCACGGCCCTTACGAAACCAGCATCACCGAGTTCCCTTTCTTCAGCTTTCTCTTTGCCGATTTGCACCCCCATCTCATCGGCATTCCCTGCGCCATTCTGGTCATAGCCCTGGTCTTGAGCCTGATACAAGCCGCAGGCCGCAAGCCGCAGGCCAAATATATGCGGTATGCTATTATTTCTCTCGGTCTGGGGTCTCTGCTGGTCATCAACTCCTGGGATTTCCCCGTCTACGTGCTGGTGGTGGGCGGAGGGCTTGTGCTGCGCCGCTTCCTGGTAGAGAGGGCTTATAGCAGGGGGCTAGTGGATACCCTGGGAGGAGTAATGGGGATAGCGATCAAGGCCGCTCTGCTGGCCGGGGGAGGGGTGATTTTCTACCTCCCCTTCTTCACCTACTTCAAGACGTTCGTCAAGGGGTTTGGGCGGGTTCGTTATCCTACCGAGGTGGGATACTACGTCGGCATGTTCGGCTTTTTCCTCTTCGTGCTGGTCTCCTGCCTGGTTTTGAAGACTTACGATAGATTCAAACACAAAGGGACGAAGGAAAGCGGAGGGGAGCAAAATGGAGCGGAGGTGGAGGCCGATGCCAATTTGCCGAAGCCTGGTTTTGGGGGCCTTTTTCGAGGGGGGCGCTGGCTGTGGGCGGCTTTCGTCCTGCTCCCGCTGCTGGTCCTCATAATCGTTCCTCTCTTCTACGGGGCGCTGAATTTCCGCCAACTGGCGACCTTCGTGCTGATAGGCGATATCTTGCTGCTGACTATAGTTTGCCTGCTGGAAAAAGTGGGGACGCCCCAGGAGCGTTTTACGCTGCTTCTGGGACTGGTCGGTCTGGCCGTCTCCCTGGGGGTAGAGGTGATCTACGTGCGCGATCACCTGAGCGGAGGGGACGCCTATCGCATGAACACGGTGTTCAAATTTTACGTCCAGGTTTGGGTTTTGCTGGCTATCGCCGCCGCCGCTTCCCTGAACTTCATTCGCAGGCGCCTGGCCCAGGGATACAAGGGCGACAAGGGCAGTTTGCCGCCAGCGCAAGGCCGGTCGGCATTGGCCGCCTTCTGGTGGAACTGCTTCGTGATCTTGTTGCTGGCCGCCAGCGTCTATCCTGTCTTTGCCACCCAGGCCAGGTTACGTGATCGCTTTCCGCGACATCCTCCGGTGGGCACCCTGGACGGTGTGGCCTACATGTCCCTGGCCGACTACGATTGGGAGGGGCATCGTATCTTCCTGGAGCCGGATTACAAGGCCATTCGCTGGCTGCTGGAGAACGTGCGGGGCACGCCGGTCGTTCTCCAGGCCGGCCACGAATTTTACCGGGCCAACGGCACACGCATCGCCTACAACACCGGCTTTCCTACGGTGCTCAGCTATCTCCACGAAAACGAGCAACGTTACCCGCAGCAGGTGTCTCAGCGTCATACGGACGTGGAAAACATTTACAATAACCCCGATGCAGAGGCAGTGTTACCCTTGCTGGTCAGATACGACGTGAGTTACATCTACGTCGGGCCTTTCGAGCGGGCCGTCTATCAGCCTGAGGGGCTGACCAAGTTCGATTCTATGCTGGAGTCCCACCTGCGCCTGGTCTACGACGAGGAGGGGGTGCGCATTTATCATCTTCGTGAAGAAACCAAAGCGGCCTATGGAGGTCAGTCGCCCGACGCCTGGCTGGCCGTTCCTACCCTGCCGCCGGCTCCACCCTCCCCCAGAGAGGAGGAGGAACTGAGAAGGCTGGAACAGGCCGCCCAGGCTCAGCCCGACGACATTGGCCTCCAGTCCCAGTTAGGCCGTCGTTATCGGGAGTTGGGCCGTTACCAGGAGGCGGTGCGGGTCTTCCAGGAAGCTCTGAAGCGTCACCCGGAGGACGTGGCTATGCGTCACATTCTGGGGGATACCTACGCCGAGATGGGCCAGCCAGAAAAGGCCCTGGAACAATATCAAGAGGCGGTGCAGGTCGCGCCCCATAATCCCGCCGCCCACCACAAGCTGGGCATGGCTTACATGGAACGCAATCGCTTGAACGAGGCGGTGGCGGCCTTTCGCACCGCCGTAGAGGTCGATCCTGATTTCGTCGAAGCCTATTACCATCTGGGAGAGGCTTACGAGCGCCTGGGGGAGAGGGACAAGGCCAGAGAAGCTTACAGCGAATGCCTGACCAGGGGAGACCGCTCGGCGTGGGTCGAACGATCCCGCGAAAGGTTAAGGGCGCTGGGGGAGTAGACGTATTTACCACTGCCGCTGGAAGACCACGTTATAGGAATAATGCCCAAAACAGAGGTGGTTAAGCTCCCGCTCTTCCAGACATCCTTTCTCGCTCAGACCAGGGCAATAGCCGCCGGCCATCAGATCGGACACTTCCGGCTTCCTGGAGGTCAGCTTGCGAGTGATCTCGCTGGTGTATTCCTGGTCGGGGCCTTGCTTGACGACGATCCACATCTCGTTGCCCCATAGAGCCAGGTCGGTCTGGCCTGGCGGTTTGCCGTCGCCGGTGACGGCCTCGGTGTTGCCGTAGAGGTCTCCCACCAGGATGCCGTTCAGAGGATCGCCGTGGGCGTCGATGACGGTGATGAAGATATTTTGTTTGCCCACACAGCCCCCGTTCTCCTCCTTGCTCAACATGCGTTGCTCGATGATCCTGAAATTGACCTCCGGGGTGGGGGTGTCGGTGGGTGATGGAGGGGTGGGAGTATCAGCCGGGGGCAGAGGCGGCGGGGTATTGGTGGGAAGTGGCGTGGCGGTGGGCCAGGGCGTGGGCGAGAGCGTTGGGGTAGTCGTGTCGGTCGGGAGCAGGGTAGGCGTGGAAGTGGGCGTGTTGGTCGGGGTCGGGGTTGAGGTGAAGGTGGCCGTTGGCGGTCGAGGCGTCTTGGTAAAGGTGGGGGTGGGGATCGGTTGGCGCATCGACAGGCGCATCCAGGCGCAACCTGAACTTGCAGCTAACACCCAAAAAGCGATAATAACCATCACTGTTTTGGCCGGCCCGTGATTCATAGAATGATTACCTCCTCATCAGATGGAGCGATCCTGGTTTCATTATGACCTGGCTCTATGGCTTCTCTAACGGCTCGAAGCAGGGCGGATAAGGTGTAGGGTTTTTCCAGAAAGTGAAATCCTCTTTCGCATATGAGGGGCCATTGCGATTTCCGATCCGCGTAGCCGCTGCTGAGCAGAACCTTCAGTGCCGGTTTGCGAGCGAGGAAGTGGTCAACCAATTGCAGGCCGGTTTGATCGGGCAGCACCACGTCGCTGAAGACCAGGTGGAAGTGCCCCTTTTCTCGCTCAAAGATATCCAGCGCGTCTGCCGCACTGGTGGCCTCAAATACGACGTAGCCGTTTTCACCCAGCGCCCTCCGGGCCAGTTCACGGACTCCTGGGTCATCCTCCACCACCAGGAGCCGTTCGCCACGGCCCTTAAACCCCTGTAACGAGATCACCTCCTCAGTTCCATCTTCTTCCGACTCCAGGGAAAAAGCGAGCAGGTAGACCTTGAAGGTCGAGCCTTGCCCTGGCTCGCTGTAAACGTTTATCCATCCTCCGTGCTGCCTGACGATGCCATACACCACGGCCAGGCCCAGGCCGATACCTTCCTCCCCCTTGGTGCTGAAAAAAGGTTCGAAGATGTGCTGAGAGATCTCTTCATCTATGCCTACTCCCGTGTCCTCCACCGACAGACAAACAAATTTGCCGGGCCGCGCTTCGGGGAGAACCTGGCAGCAGGCTTTGTCCAGGGTCACGTTTTCGGTCTTGATGGTGAGCCTGCCGCCCTGGGGCATGGCGTCGCGGGCGTTGACGGCCAGGTTCACGATGACCTGCCCGATCCGGCTCGGGTCGGCTTTCACCCGTTCCAGCTCCGGGTCGAGGACGGTGACCAGGTCAATGTCCTCGCCGATGAGACGCCGCAGCATCTTCCCCATGTCGGCGACCGTGGCATTGAGGTCCAGCACCTGCGGTTGAAGGGCCTGCCCGCGACTGAAGGCCAGGAGTTGGCGGGTCAGCGAGGCGGCCCGTTCCCCGGCCTTCATGATCTGTTCGACGTCCTGGCGCAGCGGGTCGTGGTCGTCGAGGTCACGCAGCAGGAGGTCGCTGTACCCGGTGATGGCCGTCAGCAGGTTGTTGAAGTCGTGAGCCACCCCGCCCGCCAGCCTGCCGACCGCTTCCATTTTTTGTGACCGGCGGAGCCGTTCCTCCAGACGCTTGCGCTCGGTGATGTCGGTTATTGTGCCCAGGATGGCGATTTCTCCTCCGTATCTTATCAATTTGGGGGCCAGTATGGTCTCAATTCTTTTACCTTCCTTGGTGATAAGTGCATACTCGTATGGAGGAACCTCTTCACCCCTCATGTGTCTGGTCATGTTGGCTGTTATCAAGTCTACATATTCGGGCGCGATCAAGGTAAGGAAATCGAAATCAGGGGAGTAAAATTCTTCCCTGCTGTATCCCATAACCTCTTCGCATTTCTTATTGGCGTACACTATTCTGCCCTTCTTGTTGATGAAGATCATGTTAGGGGACTGTTCTGCAAGGTTCCTGAATTTCTCCTCAGACTCTCGCAGCATCTCCTCCGCCCGCTTGCGTTCGGTGATGTCCTCAACGACTCCTTGCAGCACCCTCCTGCCCAAAAGGACAATTGATGATGTTGTAAGCTTGAGCGAAACCTCCTCTCCATTTTTGCGAATGCCACGAGCTTCATAGCTGGTCGGAGCCGGGCCGCCACTAAGCCGACTGAGGGCATAAGACTTTACCAGCTCCCGCTCCCCAGGCGCGAAAAGCGATCCCACCGGGTCCGGCATGTTCAGAAGCTCGTCTCTGGAGAAACCGGTAATCTCGCAGAGGCGCTGGTTCGTGTAGATGAATCGCTCCGCATCGGAGATGAATATCCCGATTGGAGAGTTCTCAGCCAGGACGCGGTACCTCTCCTCAGACTCCCGCAGCATCTCCTCCGCCCGCTTGCGCTCGGTGATTTCCAGCGTGACCTCGACGATGCCCACCATCTCACCGTTTGGACCTCGAACAGGATGGCCTCGTATAAACCACATCCTCCCATCAGGAGTAGTCATTTCCGCTTCCTGTGGTTGACCGCTTTTAAGGACTCGCTTGACCGGGCAGCCTGCACATGGTTTGCTACGCTGGGGCCATATCTCATAACAGTGGCGCCCCACCAGTTGCTCAGGAGTCAAACCAACTGATTCGCCCGCGGCTCTGTTTGCCCATAGAACCTTCATTTCAAGGTCGTGATACACTACAAGCTCCGACATGTTGTCCAGGATGGCCGCTTTCTCCCACTCGGCCTCTTTCAGCGCCTTCTCCGCCTGTTTGCGCTCGGCTGCTGATGCTTCCAATTCCACAATCCGTTGGCGCATTTCTACCAATTCATTTATAAGTTCCTCTTGTGCCTTATCCGCGTCTCTCATTGTATACCTCCTGGAACAAGCAACAAACGCGCCTGGCTTCCGCATTCAGGAAATCAAAATAATCTTTCGGGGCATGACTTTCCTCCAAAAATTCAAGGTCAATAACAAAGCGTGCCTGCTATATTATTATACACCAAAAACACCAAACTTTCTAGCCTGGCAAAGTTGCGCAAATGGCTGGAATATGCTAGGATTAATGTAGAAGCAGCGAAGGGATAGGAGTCTATGGACCGAGTTCTGCTGGTAGAAGATGACCCGTTGATCGTGGAGTTCACGGCGAAGAACCTGCTCAAAGATGGCTTCCAGGTAATCGTAGCCACGACGGGCGAGGAAGCCCTGCGGGTGATGGCCGTCGAGAAGCCGGACATTATCCTGCTGGACATCATGTTGCCCCACATGGACGGTTATGAACTGTGCCGTCGCATCCGCCAGGGCCGCGCGGAAGAAGCTCTGATCGTCCCGGCTGATATCCCGATCGTGATGCTCACCGCCCGCGTGGAGGATGCGGACAAGTTGCGGGGTTTTGAGGTGGAAGTGGACGATTACATTACCAAGCCTTTTAACCCTCTGGAGTTGGCCGCCCGCCTGAGAGCCGTTCTGCGTCGGGCCGGAACCCGGGACAGCCCCCAGGAAACCACCGTCGAGAGCGGCCCGCTGACCATTAACGTCCTGGAGCGTGCTGTTTATTTGAGCGGTACGCTCCTCCAGCTCCCGCCCAAAGAGTTTGACCTGCTGGCGCTCCTGGCCCGTCATCCTAACCGCGTCTTCAGCCGTGAGGAGCTTTTGCGGGAGGTATGGGGCTATACTTTCGGCCATACGCGAACGGTGGACGAACACGTCAAACGCCTGCGCCACAAGCTTAAGGAGAACGAATTGTCATCGGACTGGATCGTCACGGTCTGGGGCGTGGGTTATAAGTGGCAGCCGGAGAACGACGAACCATGAGAACAGTCCGTTGGTTGCGACGGCGCTGGTCAGAACTGAGGTTCCGGATCATCCTGCTTTTTGCGGCCATCGCGCTCGTTACCTACATCTATTCTGGCCTGATCGTGTACCAGAGCTTTCTCCTGGAGCTGCCGCAGGCTAAAGGGGAAGACTTGAAGCAAGAGGCTCTGGCCCTTCAGGGCGAGCTGGAGGGGGCGCTGGCGATGGGCCTGAACCCCGCCGATACCCTGCGCGCCGCCTTAGACGCAGGCCGCCGAGGCTACCAGGCCCGTCTGTACGACGCGCAAGGCTCTCTTCTTTACTCTACCGCCTCTTTCGCCTTCGACGCCGAAATCATCGAGACGGCTCTGGCCGGTCGGAGGGGATACGCTATCCTTTCTGCTTCGGGTGAGGGAGATGAGAGAGGAAGATACGTCGCCGTCAGCGTGCCCTTGCGCCGCGGAGAAGACATCGTGGCCGTGCTGGAGTTGGCCTCCTCGCTGAGAGAGGTCGATTATCTCTACAACGTCTTAAGCCCCCGCTTGCTGGCCGGAGTAGGGTTCTCCCTGCTGGCTATCGCCGGCGCCGGCCTGTACATCGGGTACAACGTGACCCGTACTTTGGGGGAGATCGAGAGAGCCGCCAACCGTATATCTCAGGGCGATTTCAATTATCGTATCACCGTGGTCAGCAACGACGAGGTGGGACGTCTGGCCCAGACCATCAATAGTATGGCTGAAGAGTTACAACATCTGAGCCGGGCCAGAGCGCAATTTTTGAGCAAGGTCTCCCACGAGTTGCGTACCCCCCTGACCATCATCAAAGGTTTCTGCCTCACTCTACTGCGCCAGTCGCCCCCGGCAGAGGACGTTCGGAGTTTACAGATCATCGACCAGCAGACAGACTATCTTACTCACCTGGTCACCGATCTTTTGGAGCTGTCCCGCCTGGAAGCGGGCAGGCTGAAGCTGCATCGGCAGCGGATAGACTTTGTGGCCCTGGTCAGGGAGATTATGGAAAGTCTTGGCCCCAGAGCAAAGGAGCAAAACGTGGCCTTTTCTGTGGCCCTTTCTATGGAAGGGGGCACGGACGGGGTGATGTTCGAGGTCGATCCCCAACGGATGAGGCAGGTGTTGTACAACCTGCTGGATAACGCTCTTGGACATACCAATTCTGGGGGAGAAGTGCGGCTTGGTCTGGAGGTGGACGGGGAGAGGGTCGTCGTCCAGGTGCAGGACAACGGGGAGGGCATTCCAGCCGAAAAACTGCCCTACGTCTTCGATCGTTTTTTTCAGGTCGATCCTGCCAGGAGCGGGGCCGGGCTGGGCCTGGCGGTGGTCAAAGAGTTGGTGGAGGCGCATGGAGGGACGGCCTCTGTGGAGAGCGAGGTGGGCCGGGGTTCTACCTTCACCATCTCTCTGCCACTCTCGGGGCCGATAACGGGAGACTCGGATGTCTGAAACGAAAGCGGAAGAGCCATCCCTGGAATGGGCAACGACCGCCGGATATCTGCTCCTGGCGACGGTGATCGGTCTGGCCTCTTTTCTGTCATCCGCCTTGCTGGACCGTTACGTGTTCTACCTGCTCTACGTTGTCGTGCTGGCGGCGGTCTCGTACAAGGACCTCCGCGAGCGTCGTATCCCCAACCGTGTTATCTACCCGGCCATCGCCGTGGCTCTGGGAGCGATGTTTCGCTTTCCCGGCTGGCAGACGGCTTTGGCGGGGGGGCTGGCGGCGGGGATCCTGCTCCTCGTCCCCGTTTTCATCTTCGGCCCGGAGCGGGCTGGTCTGGGCGACGTGAAGCTGGCCTTTTTCATCGGCCTGATCCTGGGCTTCTCTTACGCCCTGTACTGGGCGTTGTTCGTGGCTTTTGCCGCCGGGGCGCTGGTGGGGGTAGTCGGCATCCTGCTGGGGGCTCTTTCACGCAAGAGCCTGTTGCCTTTTGGCCCTTTTCTGGCCCTGGGCGCTACTGTGATCCTTGTCAGCCGCCTGTTCGCCATCTGAGAGCCAACCGACGCGAAGGGAGTAAAATTTTATGGATGAGGAGCTTGCTTTTGCCTTGTGGCAGGCTTTCGAGTCTCTAGGCCTTAAGAGCACAGACGACCCACCTGCCCCGCCGCCATTGACCGGGGAATACCTGGCCCGCCGCCTCCGCGCCGTCTTCGACGACCTGGACATGCGGCAGTTGGCTATCGCCCGGCGGCTGTCGCCAGCCCGGCGTTTGAGACAGGTTTTAGAACTTAACCGCCTGGCGCGTCGGCTTGTGGCCGCTTCGATTCGCAGCCAGCATCCTGATATCAGCCCCGTTGAACTGAACCGGCGGATAGCTGAGCGGATGGGTAATAGGTTATGAACACCCGCGACTTTGAGGACTTTTTGCGCTCCATTGTAGACACTCTGGAGTCTCTGGGCATTACGTATATGCTCGGTGGCTCAGTAGCCAGCTCTCTGTACAGTGAGCCGCGCTCCACTCGTGACGTGGATGTGGCTGTGGTCTTGCCCCTGGAAGAGGTTCAGCGGTTTGCGCGGGCCTTCCAGGAGTTAGGCTATTACGTGCTCATTGAGTCCATCGTGGACGCCGCCATCCACGACCAGCCGTTCAACATCATAGACGCCGAGAGCGGTTACAAGGCCGATTTTTTCCTCATCGTCGAGCCGACAGAACTGGAGCGTTCTGTGCTGACCCGCCGCCGACGGGTGGTCTACGACGAGACGCGGGGAGCCGAAGTCTGCCTCTATTCCCCCGAAGACGTGATTATCTACAAGCTCAAGTACTTCCTGTCGGGCCGGATGGACAAGCACCTGCGTGACATTCTGGCTATGCTGGTGATCCAGGGCGAGGCTCTGGATTACGACTACATCGGGCGTTGGGCCGAAGAGATCGGGGCGGCCGAAGTATGGGGCCAAATCCTGGCCGAATACCGCCGCCGCACGCAAAAGTAGAGCTTACCGGCTCCTCAGCCACAGAACGACCAGCAACCCCCCGGCATAAGCCACACTGGCGGCCCTCAGCACCCAGGAGAAACCAAAAGAGATAGCCAGCATCATAGACAATATGGAACTGAGGACCGAAGCGCAGCCATTGATGCCCCAGGCCCAGGGGATAAGAGCAGGGGCCACCTCGTCCACCAGAGCGATGCCGCCAGGGAAAGGCATCCCCATCAGGAAGCCCAGCGGGGCCAGGCTTACTAACGAAGCTCCCAGGCGGACGATCAAACTCTGGCCCAACAGAACACCAAAAACGTGGGGCAAGACCACAGGGTAAACCAGGACAGCCAGACTCAAGGCCAGCAGAACCAGAGGCAGAGAAAATCGGGCCGAGACCAGGCTGCCCAGCCCGGAGAAGAGGAGAAGGCTGAAGAGGACCGCAGCGAAGGCGTAGAGAGGATGGCCCAGAAAGAGGACGAAGTGCGGCAGGAGAGGAATTTCCACAAAAAGATAGCCCAGGCCCAATAGAGTAAAATACAGGAAGATAGGGAGTCTGTGGGACGAGGGAGCGTCCATCTTCCTTAAAGCCAGCAGGGGCATGAGAATGAGAACCAGACAGGCCAGCAGCGCCAGGATGAGAAGAGCCACCAGCACAAAATACCCGCTGCCCCCAAAAGGTTGCCACACCCGGCCAAAATCCCGCACAATGGCCGGGGTCTGGCTCCATTTGAAAAGATGGAAGAAGAAAGGACGGTCATCGTCTGGGGGGGAAACGTCGAAGGGGTAGGCGGCGTAGAAATCGCTTCGCGGCGGGTGGGTCAGCAAGTCCTGGAAGGCGCGATAGTAGTAAGGTTCTGGCAAAACGTTATAGCGGTTGATCTCGTCGGGGCGCAGGTCAGGAAGGTAAATCAGGTCGAAACTCTTTTCCTGACAAAAGGCCCGCACCGTAGCCAGGTCGGCGGCGCTGAAAGAGGTGTTCTTGACCAGGAGCAGGGCGGTTGACCAGGTGCGCAGAGCTACCAGGCATTGCTCCGGGCGGGACACGCCGCTTTCCTCCAGAGCGGCGACGGCCAGCCCCCAGGCGCGCAGGCTCTCGCTGGGAGGCAATTGCAGCCAACGGCTGACGACCAGCAGGCCGTCCTCATCCAGATGGCGCAGATAATCCCCGAAAGCCTGGCGGGTATAAAGATAGTTCTCCGCCAAGCTGTAGGCTCCCGAGGTAACGGGCTTGAAGGTATCGGCCAGGGAGACCTGGATGATATCAAAGCGCTCCTTTGTGCGGTGGACGTAGCTGCGGCCATCTTCGACCACTACTCTAACCCGCTCATCGTCGTAAATGCGCCCGGCCCACTCTCCAAAACGATCCTGCACCGCCTCGACGATCAGGGGGTTGTTCTCCACCACCAGCGCCGAAGTGACCCCGCCCCTCAAGGCGACCAGCACGTCCAGGCCCCCTTTGGGTTCGATGATCATGGCCCTGGCCCCTGGCCTGAGCAGGTAGGGCAAAACTACGGGCAAATAGTCGGTGAAAGCCAGGGCCTCACTCTGAGGGTTGGTGATGGGCGACAGGTTTTCGCCGTCGGTGAAGAGAGCCACCTGGGCCGGAGGGAGACCGGGATAGACCAGGCTGAGTCCTGGGGCCGAGTGTATTCCCTCGCTTTGGGCCACGTCCACCCGCGAAAAGGCGTTCCAACGGCTGAAGACCAGCCGGGCCTCAGGATAACGCAGAGTCGAGCTGAGGCCCTTGTAGGGAGACATACGGACCTCAAGAAGGGCCAGGGGGCGTATGGTGAGGAGGAGGAGAACAAGCGCCAGCGCCAGGGACAAAAGGCCAGAGAGCGGCAGCCGGACCCCGATGCTCAGCCTGGGAGACAGGAAGGCCAGGGCCGCCAGAGCGCCTAGCAAGGCCGCCAGCATAACCATTCCCGCCCCGCCCAGAAAAGGCAGAGCGATGACGGTCGCCAGGCAGCCCAACGCCGAGCCACCCAGGTTGAAGGCATAGATCACCGCCGCCAGACGGGGGTGCGCGGCCAGAAGAACCCCAACGGCCAGCCCGCTGCAAAAAAAAGGGACGGTCAGAGAGAGGTAGTAAACGGCCAGGTAGAGGAATTGTATCCGTTCCCAGGCGATGCGGTAGGAGTCAAAGGGGAGGTAGTCGATAGTCAGGTAACTGCCTGCCACGCTCAGGGCGAAAAGAATGGAGAGGATGGTCAGGAGTCTGGTCACGTCGCGCCCGGCCAGAGCAGGGAAGAGAGCTAAAAAAGAACCACTGGCCCCGAAACCCAGTAAGGCGATGCTGACGGCCATGAAAGCAAAATGATACCATTGGATCACGGAGAAGAGCCGGGTCAGGGTGATCTCAAAAGCCAGGCCGCCCATAGAGAGCAGCAAAATGCCCAGGTAAGTTGGTAGCACCCCTCTCCTCTTCTCTACACGTTCAGCAAAGCTCGCCACTCATCTTCGGCAGCCAGAATCTGCACCAGCGAGGGCGGTGGGTCCTGCCACAGCCACTCCACCCGCAGCCAGAAACCGGGCACGACCCGGGCACGATATATCCCCTCGGCGTCTGGCGGTGTGACCTGATAGTAACCCTCGTCTGTCAGATTGTAAAATTCGGCCTGTTGGCGTTCGGGGTCGATCAGCCAGTATTCGCCTACCCCGGCCCGTTCGTACTCGTAAAATTTGTCTCCCCGGTCGCGTCCGGCGCTTTCAGGCGAGATCACCTCCACCACCAGATTGGCCGGGCCATCGAGATATGTTTCTTGCAAACGCTCCAGGCGCTCGTGGGCAATAAAGAGCAGGTCAGGCTCGCGGCCCGACGGTCGGCTCGCCAGCTTCATCTGAAAGGGAGCAAAAAGCACTTCGCCCAGATCGTGGACGCTTACGTAATTATTCAGCAGTTCTAGCAAAAGCCTGACTATTTTCTGATGTCGTCTTGATGAAGGAGAATACATAATCACCTGCCCATCGACCCATTCGGCCAGGGTGTCCTCGTCGGCCCAGGCCAGAAATTCTTCGTAGGTCATCTTGTCAGACGGCGGTTGTCGTGCGCCGGTTCTTATGCGGGCTTGCTCTACAGCCATGATCCCATTTCCTGTTCTTATTCGTCCTTCGACCTTCCTGCGGAGTTATTATAGCTAATTTGCCCCCGTTTGGCAAATAGTCTATAATATGACTTAGGAGGAGAGTGAGCTATGGAACGAAGCGCTGATTGGATGGATCAGGCGCAAGGCGACCTGGAACACGCCCAGAGCGATGTGGAGCGGGAGTTTTACGATTGGTCGTGCTTCTCTGCTCAGCAGGCGGCGGAAAAAGCGATCAAAGCAGTTTTTCAGAAGCTAGGCGCAGAAGCCTGGGGACACTCGATTGCGGACCTGTTGGATGAACTGCCCCCGTCGTCCCCTGTGCCCGAGGAGCTGAGAGAGGCGGCCCTGAAATTGGATAAAGCCTATATCCCGACGCGCTCTCCTGATGCCCACCCCTCTGGCTCGCCACGACGCCGGTATACTCGCCCGGAAGCCGAGAGGATGGTGGCCCATGCCAGGCAAATCGTCCGGTTCTGTGAAGGTCTTTTATCTACCCTTCAATAGCAATCCGAAGCGCTGGACTACAAGCCTTTACGCCCGCGCCCTCGGGCTGCTGGCCTGGGCCGCTGGCTCAGATTGGCGATCTGACGCACCAGCGTTAAGACTGACAGACTGGTCTGCGCCAGATCCCGCCACCTTACATTGGCAGCAATAGATTTCTTTTCTCCTGTTCCTTCTTCCTCATCGCCAGGGGGTATATTCAAGAGGATCCAGGCGCTGGCTACGCCCAGGATAGCCCCTATCACTCCCCCGATGATCAAGCCCTTGGTTCGTCCTTCCATAACTGATTAACGCTCCTCCTCTTTTCTCACTGCGGACACCAGACCTTGCCAGCCCCCACGTACATAAGCAATAGAAACGTAGCTTTCGATTAGCGGGGCGGAGGCCGACTCTGAGGCCCCTTTAGTCGCTTCCTCGACCCGCTCGACGTAGGAGCGAGCCAGGGGCAGATAGTGACGGGCCTTGGCGGTCAGCCAGTTCATACCCTTGATGGCAAAGTACAAGATGGCAAGGGGCGCCAGTCCCATAATAAAAGCCTCGATGATTAATAACACCAAAGCCACGTCCCGCCAGAAGGGCAGATTCATAAGACATCCCCCTTATCAGAATATCTCAATCTGGTAGTCGACTACTTCCACGTCGAGGCGGTGGGTCTCGATCCAGTTGACGACTTTGGTCAACAGGCCATGGACGTAGCCCGACCCGTTAGAGACGCAGACCACGCCCAGAACGGCTGTTTGCCAGGCATCCTGGCGGTCCACCTCAGCGATGGAGATATTGAATTCCCTGCGCAGCCGGGCTATGAGGGACTTGATGACCCGTCGTTTACCCTTCAGGGAGCCATTGCCCGGAATGTGCAGCTCGATGGTGCAGGCTCCTATGACCATTTTTAACAGAGGCGCTCTCTTCCTGGTTTCACACTATATCACAAGAGACAGGAATCTGTCAGCGATTCAATTGTCGCTGATTGCGTCCTCAACCGCGTCCTTCTCCGTGAAATCCGTGACCATAATCCGTGTTAGCTTATTGCATAAAATTGAATGTTATAGTATAATGGCAAAGAGAGGTTTTTTCCCCCTGAGTTCCTGGGAGAGGAGCGAGCTGGCGATGAACAGGTCCAGATGGATCATTATTGTTTGCCTGATGGCGATTTTTGGAGCAGGGCGCCCGGCCCAGGCCCAAACCCCTGAAGTCAGATATTTTCCAGAAACCGGCCACAACGTGCACGGCGAATTTCTGAGGTTTTTCGAAACCGGGGGCGGGATGGAGCTATTTGGTTATCCTCTCACCGAGGAGTTTGTCGAGGATGGGGTGCAGGTTCAATATTTCGAGAAATTCCGTATGGAGTGGCACCCTGAGAATCCTAAGCCTTACCGGGTGCAGTTGGGCCTTCTCGGCGAGCTTCTGAGACCCCGTGATCCGCCCATAGCGGCTTCGGAGATTCCTCCCGCCGACCATCCTCAGCGCCGCTATTACCCGGAGACAGGGCACACCGTATCTTTTGCTTTCCTGACCTACTTCGACGAGCACGGGGGGCTGGATGTCTTTGGCTATCCTATCACCGAGTTTGTGGTCGAGAACGGGTTTATCGTCCAGTATTTCCAAAGGGCCTGCCTGGAGTGGTACGAGGATGATCCGTTCGCTCAGGTTCAGGTGGCCCCCCTGGGTAAAATATACATCGAAAAGATGGGGTTGGCCCCTGTCCTTTTAGAGTCGGCCCAGATTCAACCCGAACCTTCCCCTACCCTGGTTGAGACTTCAGACCAGGCGGGGTCCATTACCAGCGCCGGGCGGGAGATCACGGAGTTAAGAGCTACCGCCTCGGTGCAATACGCCATCACCGGCGGGCAGAGCGACAACCAGACCGTACACGTCTACGTGACCGACCAGACGGGGCAAGGCGTGGAAAGGGCCGAAGTCAACCTTATTGTTCGCTACCCGGCTGAGGACCGTCACTTTCCGTCCCTGTACACCGATGCGGAAGGCCATGCGGCGCACACTTTCAGCATCGGCCATCCTCTGCCTGGCTACATCGTCATCATCGACGTGACGGTCTCCTATGGAGAGCAGACGGTCATCACCCAGACTTCGTTCCTGCCCTGGTGGTAAATAAACCCTCGGCAGTTCATAGAAACTTCGGAAGCGCCAGGCCCCTGGTCTAGACCTCGTCCACTGTCTCTTCTTCTGTCTCTTCTTCTTCCCAGCCAATGATCCAGGCGCACAAACCGGCCAGGCCGATAGTGCTGAGGATCAAGGCCAGCCATTGTCCGGGCAGCAACCCCACGTCTTTAGCCGCCCACACCAGCATGATAACCATACCCCCCGCCAGGATCAACCACACCAGCAAACGGGGGTGTCGTTCGAAAAACTCTCGCAGCGGCATTCAGGTGTTCTCCTCCGGCAGATTAGATGGGTTTAGTGACCCGATCCTCACGCAACTGTTTGACCAGCAAAAATTTGTCATCGGTCAGGTACTCGGTGGCTACCTCACGCCACACCCGGTATAAATCCTCCAGTTTACGGGGTTCATAACCGTAGCGGCGGTAAAATTCTATCTCTTCGACGGGGACAGCCCGATCTATAAGCAACAGGGCGGCTTCGCATTGGAGTTGGCTGGCCTCCGATTCGACCGCCTCCAGCAGAGGGCCAACCACGTCCTCGCGGTATTTTGGGGGATAGAAATAGAAATCGTCAATACAGGTCACCAGGTTTTCAGCCTGCCAGCCGGCCACCCCGGCGGCTCTCTTGGAGAAAGCCAGCCAAAATCCTTTCTGTAGAAAGCGTTCCATAATGTCAGCCTCGGTCAGGGGTTTGGCTCCTTTTCTCACCTGGCTTATCAGGCCGGCGATGATTTTTGTATCTTGTCGTTTAGCCCGCCGCACCATGACCGGCACCTCTGGCTTTGGAGCCGTTACAACCGCTGGCTTCTCTGCCTCAGCGGGCGCTGCTTCCTCTAATATCAGGGTGGCCTCCAGCGCCTCTTCTTCGGCTTCAGCAGGAGGCAGGGGCATCTCGGCCATTACCTTCACCTCCAGGGGGCGGGCTTCCTCGATGACCACCTCCGAGATGAACAGTTCCATCACAATTTGATCGTCATACTGACCGCCGATCTTCACCTGCTGCTCTAAAACGCCCTTGGGCACAAAACCCAGCTTCTGATAGAAGGTCTGGGCCTCGTCGTTACTGGCCCGCACGTAAGCGAGGATTTTCTCGTACCCCATCAGGTGGGCGAAATCGAGGGTGGTGGCTAACAACCGAGAGCCAATGCCCTGGCCCCGAAAATCTTGAAGGACGAAAGTGCCGATGGTGGCGACGTGAGCCAAAGCTCGACTGTAGGTAGCAAAAGGTTCGATGGTTTGAAAGCCTATAATCTGGCCTTCTACCTCGGCCACGAATATAGCGCCTCGATCATCCATAGAAGACATAAAATCGCGTTCGGCTTCCACGCTAAAAGGCTCGCTCAGGGACGAATACTGACGTTCGGCGATGATCGTGTTAAGTACGCTGGCTATCCCTTCAGCATCATTGAGCGTCCCCCCTCGAATTCTAACCCCCATTGTTGTTGCCTCCTTAGCTTTCTACACTCTCTCCCTCGCTCTCAAACGGATAATGGGGATTTTTGCCCATTCCAATTCTACCTGCCGTCGCGTTTCCTGCAAAGAATGGCCGTTGTCAATGATCACGTCTGCCAGAGCCAGCTTGTCCTCTTGTGCTCCCTGGGCGGCAAGACGGAGGCGCGCCTCCCTCTCGCTCAGTCCTCGTCGTTCCATGAGACGGGCCAGTTGTTCCTCTTCAGAGCAGGTCACTACCCACAGGGCGTCGCATCGGCGATGCATACCGCTCTCGATGAGTTTGATGGCCTCGATCACCACCACTTCTTCCTCGGCCTGGCGGATCAATTCTTCGGTGCGGGCCATGACAGCCGGATGGGTGATCTCTTCTAACCGACGTAAGGCCGCTGGTTGAGCGAAAACGATAGCTCCCAGTCTGGAGCGGTCGATTTCACCCTCGGCGCTCAAAATGTGTGGGCCAAAATCCTCGACGATGGCCTGCCAGGCAGGCGTCCCCTTCTTCATCAGTTGATGAACCAGGGCATCAGCGTCGATGGTTTTGGCCCCCAGGTCTTCCAGCATTTTCAGCACGACGCTTTTGCCGTTTGCAATGTTCCCCGTCAGGCCAATAATGTATTTCATAACATTATACCATAAACTGGCCTTTTTACCAAATTTTTTCACTCCTGGCCGCAGGAACAGCGGTGATCGGCCACCCTAGCGATTTGCAGCTTAAAAGAGGAACTGGCCGGTACAGTTTGCCTGATCTTATCAGATTTTCATAAAAGGGGCAAATTCCCTCTGTAGACACCGGTAAGCATCTTCTACTTTTCGAGCATAATCCGCACGCTGTTGCTCCGACAGGCTGGACATATCCGCTCTTCATCAGCAGCCGGATCGTATGTCATGGCCCATTGGTGGCTACACTGCATACAGCGCATCGTAACGGGCGTGGGTTCTTTGAGCCTGACCACTTTGCTGCTGGTCGGTACTTTGACTCCCACCAGAGCTGCTTTGGTCTTCGCGATCTCCTGGGCCGTGACCGTCTGGCGTATCTTCTCCACCTCACGCATGATCGTCGCCCACTTCTGACCCTCGGCGGCGCTGCACCATTCGAGTTGTAACCTTTGGGGGCGGATGCCATTTTTTTCCAGCCCTTCCCATAGAGCATCCACGCGGCGCATGGTATTGCGGTTGGCATTGATGTAGTGGCAGTCAGCGTAATGGCAACCGGATACCAGCACCAGCGGCGCCCCTTTCTGGAAGGCGTACCAGGCAAAATCCGGAGCCACCCGGCCAGAGCACATAGTACGAATGATACGGGCATGGGGCGGGAATTGCAGACGAGAGGTACCGGCGGTGTCCGCTCCAGCGTAGGAGCACCAGTTGCAGGCGAAAGTCACGATCTTTTCCAGGGGATTTTCCTCCAGCACGGCGTTGATCTGGGCGTAAATCTGCTGGTCGGTGAAGTGTCGCATAGTGATGGCATCATACGGGCATTCCGCCGCACAGGAGCCACACCCGGCGCAGGCCGCGCTGATTACCTGCGCCACCTGCTTTTTCTCCCAGACGATGGCCGAATAAGGACACACCGCCGCACAGCGACCACATTTTTTGCAGGCCGCTTCGTCTACCACGGCGGTGATGGCCTCCACCCTGATCTGTGGCGCATTGAGCAAGATATTGGCCCTGGCCGCCGCTGCGCCGGCCTGGGTGACGCTATCTTTGATGTCCTTGGGCGCTTCAGCGCAACCGGCCAGAAAGACGCCTTTGGTCGGACTGTCTACTGGCTTGAGCTTGGGGTGCGACTCCATGTAAAAGCCATCCCTGGTGCGAGACAGGGTCAAAAGCTGGCGGATAACGTCTGAGTTGCGACCAGGCACCGCTCCAATGGACAGGACGAGCAAGTCCACCTCGTGCTCTTCCAGTTGACCGGCGGTGGTGTTTTCCACCAAGACTCTCAGGCTCCTGGTGGCCGGCTCCTCCACCACCTCGCCCGGCAGACCGCGGATATATTTGACTCCCTCGGCCTTACTGCGTTTGTACAGCTCCTCGAAGCCCTTGCCAAAAGCCCGAATGTCCATGTAGAAAACTGTGATGTCCGTCTCCGGGTAGTGATCCTTGAGCAAGAGGCTATCTTTGACGGTGTTCATGCAGCAGATGTTGGAACAGTAGGGGTTGCCTCGCTTCTCGGAACGAGACCCCACGCACTGGATGAAGCCAATGCGCTCCGGGGTGGTGTGGTCGCTAGGACGAATGAAATGCCCCTCGGTAGGCCCACCGGCGGAGATGAGCCGCTCGAACTCCAGGCTGGTGATGACGTTATCGTAACGAGCATAGCCATACTCGTCCAGGGCGGTAGGATCGTAGACATCCATACCGGTGGCTACAATGACGGCTCCCACCTCGAACTCTATGATCTCATCCCGCATGTCAAAATCAATGCACTTCTTGTCGCACTTTTCGATGCACTTGCCGCAGGCGATAGGGTTGTCGCCCATACATTCTTCGATGTTGATCAGATAGGCGGAAGGAACGGCTTGCGGGAAAGGGATGTAAATGGCCCGCCGCGTAGAGAGGCCAATCTGGAACTCGTCGGCCACGACGATAGGGCACACCTCGACGCACTCGCTACAGGCGGTACACTCTTCTTCGTGCACAAAGCGGGCCTTTTTGCGCACCCGAACCTTGAAGTTGCCCACGTAACCGGAGATGTCTTCTACCTCGCTGTAGGCCAGAAGCCTGATGTTGGGATGTCGACCGACATCCATCATTTTGGGGCCCAGTATTCATATAGAACAGTCCATGGTGGGATAGGTCTTATCCAGCATAGCCATGATCCCACCGATGGAAGGCTCCTTTTCTACTAGGTAGACCTGGTGTCCGGCGTCGGCCAGATCGAGGGCCGCCTGTATACCCGCCACTCCTCCGCCCACGACCAGGGCGGCGTCGGTCACGGGCAACCGCTCCTCGTCCTGAGCGTAAAGCCAGCGGGCGCGGGCCACCGCCACCTTGACGATATCCCTGGCCTTGGTCGTGGCTGCCTGCCGGTCGTGCAAATGCACCCAGGAGCAGTGCTCCCTGATGTTAGCCATCTCCAGCAGGTAGGGGTTAAGTCCCACTTCCTCGATGCAGTGGCGGAAAGTCGGCTCGTGCAGGCGGGGCGAGCAGGAAGCCACCACCACCCGATTGAGATTATACTCCCGCACCAGACGTTTGATCTCCTGCTGGCCGGGGTCGGCGCAGGTATACTTGTTGCGGGCGGCTACCACCACGTCGGGCAGCGTCTCGGCGTAACTGCGCACCGCCTCGCAGTCCAGCGACCCGGCGATGTTTAACCCGCATTCACACACGAAAACGCCGATGCGTAAATTGTCCCTAGACACTTAGATACCTCCTTGCTTCAATCCAGTTTAACTCAATAAGTCCAGAAACTCCTCAACCTCTACCTCGGTGATAAGTACCCTGGCATTTACGTTAAGCTCGTCCCCGACTTCCTCCAGGTAGAGTTCTATGGCCTCGCGAATGTTTGCCAGAGCTTCTTCGTAGCTTTCACCTTCTGATACACAGCCAGGTAAGGCCGGTACTTCAACTGTGTAACCGCCTTCTTCCGCTTCTCGTAACGCCACCAGATATTTCATCTCCCCTCATCCTCGATAAAGTCTATCACATACTGCGCAAATTGCTCGAAATCGTCCAGCCTGGTCTGCAAGATGTCGTAAACCGTTCGATGGTCTATTCCGATGTATTCATGCACCAGGATGTTTCTGAAACCAGCAATACCATTCAGCCGTTGGGCGAACTCCTGGGGTAGTACTTCGTTTTTAGCCAGGATTTCCAAAACATCCTGGTGTCTGTTTGGGCTTTCCCATCCACAGGCGGCAATGATATGGCTGCCGACATTGATCACAATCTCGATAGCCACCTGGAGATTGCGCTCAGCGATGTCACGGAGAAGAGGATCGTTGATATAGGTCTGGAAATCCACTGGCTGGCAGACCTTACGGAGTCTGTCCAAACCTTCTTCTAATCTCTGCAAGCGCAGCCTGATAGTCTGTTCGTCTATCACCGAACTCTCCTTCTTTAATGCGGCGACGCAGATATTCCCACTGTACGCGGCGTAGGTAGGCCGTGTCCAGGTAATCGCGGTAGGTCTCGTAGGTGAATTTGAACCGCGCCCGTTCGTCGGCGCAATGGATCAACTGGCCGTATTTCAACACCTGGTGGGCCAAAGCCAGCGAAGCGTCGTTAAGCACCGCCACGTCAACGTCGTCCCGGCCCAACAGTCGCATAAGATCGCTTATGAGGCGCAGTTGCAACTCAAGGCGCTCTGAAGGGTCTACTTTCTCGTCCAAAAGCACGGCGATGTCAACGTCGCTGAGCTTGCTGGCTGTACCCTTCGCCTGGGAGCCGAAAACGTAGGCCACTTTTACCTCTGGATATTTGTCGAAAAACCCGCTCACTTTTTCCACCAGGCTGTCCATGCTTCACCCCACCAGCTTCCAACTCGTCTACAAACATTATACACCACAAGCCCTCATTCAGTCCAGCGCCTCGGCCACCAATGTGACCAAGTCGCGCACCTCCATGCTTATTTCGTCCCTGCGGTTGATATCGTCCATGGCGCACCTGAAGTGAATCTGACACTTGGCGCAGGCCGTAACCAGCAATTCGGCCTCGGTAGCCCTGGCCTGCCGTAGACGCTCCACCTGGATGTCCTTGGAGACCTGGCCGCAGTTGGTCCAGGCGCTGGTGCCGCAGCATAAAGCTTTGGGGCCGCTGTACTCCATCTCCACCAACTCCAGCCCCAGAGCTTCGATGATCTTTCGAGGGGCGTCGTAGACGCCCATGTAGCGGCCCAGGCGACAGGGATCCTGGTAGGTCACTTTGCCTTCCAGGGGACGCAGCTTCAAGTCATCGATTCTATCGGCCACAAGCTCCGAGATGTGTATGACCTCCACGTCCAGCTTGCCCACGTAGCGGGGATAATCCACGCTGAGGGTGTGATAACCTTCGGGGCAGGCGGTGACGATGCGCTTTGCTCCTGTTTCCCGGATCATGGCCGCGTTCTCTTCGGCCAGGCGACGGAAGTTTTCGACGTCGCCCTCCCACAACAGGTCGTGACCGCAGCAGCGCTCGTTAGGCAAAACGACAGGCTCGATCCCTAAACGATTGAGCACCCTGACCACGCTCCGGGCAATGTCCACGCCCTGCGCTCCGAGCTTGTGGAAGAGCACCTGGTAATAGGGCACACAGCCTACGAAATACAGGGTGTCGGATGCGGTGGAGGTTCTCAAATCCTGGTCAAGCCAGTCCAGGCGATTCTGCTTCAGCTCCGGGGCGGTCATGAGGCGCATCAGGGTTTGGATGGCCTGGCCGTGGGAGCAGTGGCCTTCCTGGTTCAAGTGGCGCGCCTCGATCCGCAGGTCACGGGTGAACTCGGAATAGTGCACGTCGGAAGGGCAAATTTCGCTGCACCGCCGGCACGTCAAACAGGCCCACATTAACCTGTCGGCCAGCAACTCCTGGCCCTGTCCTTTGATACATTTCTCCACCATCAGACGCGGGGAGAAAGCTCCATTGCGACGGGCCACAGGGCAGACCGAGGTGCATTTGCCGCACTCCAGGCAGTAATAAGCCTGGGTATTCCTGACAGCTTGTTCGATGGCATCCATTCACCGCTTCTCCTGATCCGTTGTTTTCCTGTTAATCCGTGTTTTAATCTTGTCCCTGAATATCTTCGGCGAATTTTCTGACCTTCTGGGCAAAGGATTCTCCTTCTTCGGCGGCCATCCAGTCCAGGTGTAGCCGTTCCTCCCCCAACCCCAACAGGTGAGCCAAAGCTTTGGTCTGGGCAAAGAGTTCTTCGGCCTGTTGGTTGCCGAAGCCGTAGTGACACTCGCCGGGGGGACAGCCCAACAGCAGCACGCCCCCGGCCCCCAGCTCGAAAGCTTTGAGGACCAGACCCGGCTGCAGCCGTCCCAGACACATCAGCTTGACAGGCCGCACACTGGCCGGGTAATTCAACCTGTTGAGGCCGGCCATCTCCAGGGCGCTGTAAGCGTTCCAGTTACAGGTAAAGACCACCCCTTTAGGCCCAGGGCCGGCCAGGACTGCTTCCAGCATGGCCTCCAACTGTTCGTCGGTCGAATAGCCGGCCGTAATGGCGCCCGATGGGCAATGGGCCGCGCAGGTGCCGCAGCCCCGACAGAGAGCGGCGTCCACCTGGGCGACCAGCACTCCGCGCTCATCCTTTTGAACCTGGATGGCCTGGAACTCGCAGAGGCTCTGGCAGGTGCCGCAGGCCCGACAAAGATCGACCTCCACTCTGGCGATGGTAGGAGAAGGACGAAGGCTCTGGCGGTTCAGCAAAGCAGCCACTTTGGCCGCTACAGCCAACCCCAGAATGGAAGGATCGTAGTCCAAGGCAGGATGGCACAGGAAAACGCCGGGCAGCCTGGTTTCCAACGGCGACCAGGCAGCCTCGCCGGACCCAACGAGCGGCCCAATGGGATCCGACCCGGCGAAGGCGGACCGCAGTCGGTTCAACTCACCCTCGTTTCTGGGGCTTATGACGATGGCGCTGACCCGCAGTCGCTCCTCCATGCTGCCCTGGCGCATAGTCACCTTGAAAGCGCCCACAGAACCGCTGACTGACACCGGCCTGGGTCTTTTCCAGGAAGACGACCGTTCCCAGCCTCCTCTCGTATCCCTGGGTTCGGGCGTAACGGCCTTGAATCCCTGAGCAGACAGGGCGGCGATGGCTTCCCTGGCGACCGGCCCCTCTCCAACTACCAGCACCCGGTCATCAAGAGCGACCATCTCGTCTGTCAGAGGTTCCAGCCGGGCGGCCCTGGCTATCGCGGCAGAGACCATGCTGAGCGCTTTGGTCGTGGTCAGATCGTTGTCCGGATCATTGTCGTGGACCCAGGCGCATTGCTCGCGGATGTTAACGAACTCGAACCCACATTTGTCATTCCACACGCTGAGATTGTCCTTGCAGCGCACCCGCTGGTAGGTGCAGCTATAGCATACCTGGTCGAGAGAGCAACAGGAACAGGCGGCCAAAACCACCCGATCCAGACGGTGTTCGTCGAGGGCTTTTCCGATAATGGTCGCCCCCTCTGGTGAGCAGGAAAAGGGCAAATCCTGAGCGTAAACGACGCCGGGCAAACGGGCGACCCGGTCAACGACAGCTTTGACATCAACTGTCCTGCTGATGTGGTCGCCACAGCGGCACACGAAGACGCCAATTCGAGGAGCCACAAGATAGGAGCCAGGGGCCAGGGATTTGGTTGTTCTGGCTCGGTGGCTTTGAATCCTTCTCATTACGTTGGCGGCTGCGGCGGAAGCCTGAATCACGTCCCCAGGCTCAACCTGATAGATCCCTTCCCGATCATCAGTCGCCGCCAGGTGCTCGCCACTGGCTGCTGGCTGCTGGTTGCCTGCTGCTAAAATAACGGCTCCCACGTCCAGGAGCAGGGTTCCTCCCTGGGCCTGGTGATCGATGGCTTCAGGTTCGCAGACGCGCACACACTCCAGGCACTCGGAGCAGACCCCGCAGTTGAGGCAGCGCTCGGCTTCGGCCACGGCCTGCTCTTCGTCGAAACCCAGGTGAATTTCGGAGAAATCTTGCCGTTTGGACAGGGGACGGTCGGGCATCTTCACCCTGGGCCTTTTCTCCACCTTTTCCGGCGTGTAGTAATCGATGTCCTTCGTATCGGGCGGTTCCGCTGTGCGTCCGGCGGCCAGGTCCTCGCCGCGCAGGTAACGGACGATGGAGATGGCCGCCCGCTTGCCCGCCGCGATAGCCTCGATGACGGTGGCCGCCCCGCTGACGGCATCGCCCCCGGCGAAAACTCCTGGCCGATTCGTAGCCAGGGTCACAGGGTCGGCCACGAAAGTTCCGCCCTTGGTCGCCTCCAATCCCGCCAGAGAAGCGCCAACCGCCTGGCCGATAGCGGCGATGACCGTATCGGCCTCGATCACAAACTCAGAGCCTTCGATGGGAATGGGGCGGCGACGACCGCTCTCGTCGGGTTCGCCCAATTCCATGCGCACACATTCCAGGCCGCTCACAGCCGCTTGGCCCAGTATCCTGACTGGCGAGGCCAGGAAGCGAACGTCAACCCCTTCTTCTTCGGCCTGCGCCACCTCCCAGGGGCTGGCGGGCATTTCTTCCCGCGAACGGCGATATAGGATGGTAACCTGCTCCCCTCCCAGGCGGCGGGCGGTCATGGCGGAGTCGATAGCCACGTTGCCCCCGCCGACCACGACCACTCGCGGACCTGCCTGGGGAGGGCGGCCCAGAGCCACCTCGCGCAAGAATTCTACACCGGGCAACACCCCCTCTAGGTTCTCGCCCGGTATAGCCAGACGACGGCTCACATGCGCCCCCACCGCTACAAAGACGGCCTCGTATTCCTCTTGTAAATCGTCCAGGCTGAGCTTGCCGGGGCCGATGGGCGTATTGGTCCGAATCTCCACCCCCAGTTGCTTGATGGCCGCGATCTCGCTTTGCAGCACCTGGCGCGGCAGGCGATATTCCGGGATGCCCACTGCCATCATGCCCCCGGCTACGGGCAGAGCCTCAAACACGGTCACGCCGTAGCCCTCCTTCGCCAGACACCAGGCCGCCGTCAACCCGGCCGGCCCGGCCCCCACAATAGCCACCCTGCCCTCATCGCGGTAGTAACGACTTAAGTCGTTACTACCGTCTGCCGGTTGCGGCTCGCAGTCGGCTACAAAACGCTTCAAATACTCGATAGCGATGGGTTCGTCGTATTCTCCCCGCCGACAGACAGCCTCACAAGGGTGAGTGCAGACCCGACCGCAGATGCCAGGGAAGGGAATGGCCTCGCGGATGAGATTCAGCGCCTCGGCAAATTTTCTCTGCCGGATGAGGGCCACGTAACCCTGGACGTGGATGCCGCCCGGACAGGCCGCCTTACAGGGCGCGACGCCCCGCTTTTCGATGACGTAGACGTTGGGCACAGTCTCCTGACTGTCCTTGTAGATGGCGGGGCGTTCCCGGCCCTGGTCGATAACGATCACCGGGCAAACTTTCTCGCACTCGGCGCAGGCTGTGCACTTGGAGAGGTCCACGTAGCGAGGAATTTTCTGCACCTCGGCCACGTGGTCTTCTAAGCGGGTTACAAAAGCTCCGGTCAAGACGTGGATGTCAGGATGTTTGGCCGCCTCCAGCAGCCTGGATTTTAAGATGTGGGGCGATACGCTCTCTGCCCCTTCTCTTCCCAGGAAGGGCGAACGTTCTACCAGGTAAACTTCCACGCCGGCCTGGGCTAAATCCAGGGCGGCGCTCACCCCGGCCACGCTGCCGCCGATGATTAAAGCGCCTCTGGTCACGGTTATATCCTCCAAACTTTGCGTTTCACCTTTGGGTGTGATATAATGGCTTCGGTTAGTAGCATCCTCCACAATGATTTGAAGGAGAATGGAAATGACAAAATTTATTTCAGCAATCTACGAAGGCAATGGCATCCTCAAATTGTCTCAAGAGGTAGAAGAGCTGCAAGCAAATCAGCAGGTGATGATTATGGTCATCCCTGCGCCCTCTTCCGACGAGGCGATGAAATTGGAGGTTGAGCGCATCGGCTTCGAAGGGCTATGTGATTATTTGAAAGAGAATGAGACCAGGTATAACCTGTCCTCGGCTGAGTTTTATCGACGTTTCAGGCAAGGTGAGATGGGAGACGCCGACGATTTTATCCTCTGGGCTGGCGCTTATGAGATTTACCTTAGAATTGCATCCAAACAGCCAAAAGCGTCAACCCAATGAGACTATATTGCGATGTTGATTGGCGAGTACTTCAACAGCCTGGAAAAGAGCCTGGTGAAGAATCGTAAGATTGGCTTCTTAGAAAGGCCGGTTTTCAGCAAAGAGATCGACGACTACAATGGCTTATTCAAAGGCCGTGTCTTCTTTTGGGATGGCTCTCGCTTGACCATCGAAGAAGCCATCAGTACCGAACGAGGATATCCCGAAATACTCAGATATTCCTACACTTACACCAGGACCGGCCAACACATTTTCCGCTATGACAATGCGCCTCACCATCCAGGTCTACCCACCTTTCCCCATCATAAACACATTGGACCGGATGAAACCGCTACTCCGGCAGAGAAACCTTCTTTAAGTCAGGTCTTTGTCGAAATAAGAGAGCACCTGATCGGGGAATAGCTGCTACCAGCTTGCTGCTCCCCTACTTGCTGCTTGCTGCTACTTTGCTGCCATATTCATAGCCTCTCTGAAAAGCCTGCATATTCAACTCCACCGTTTTGGATGGCACCGAAGTGCGCACCGCTTCGCGCATGGCCTCCACCGAGATAGCATCGGTCACGGCTGAGAAGAACCCTAGCATCACGATGTTCGCCACAATCTTGCGCCCCAACTCCTCTGCTATGCGCGTGGAGGGAATGCTCAGCTTCCGCACTGCGTCGTCCAAATTTCCTGCCTCCACCAGGTCTTCGTCAACGAGCATCAGGCCGCCTTCCTGTAGCTCACCGTGATATTTGGTATAGGCTTCCTGAGACATGAAAACCATAATGGAAGGGCTGATGATGTGGGGATAGTGGACAGGCTCATCGGAGATGATCAACTGGGCGCTGCAAGCCCCGCCACGGGACTCCGGCCCATAGCTCTGGGTAAAGGTGGCGTTCTTTTTATCGTAAATGGAGGCCGCCTTGCCGATGATGTACCCGGAAAGGATGATGCCTTGACCTCCAAATCCGGCTAATTTGATTTCCTTACGCCCCATGAATACCTCCTGCTGGCTAATATTTCTGATTATAACCATAATCCGTGTTGGCTTCCACCGTAAAGTCGGTCGCCACGTAATGGGTCTGGCCCTCAACGGTGGGAAGCCTGTCCCCCACCTGCCAATCGTACAGCCCGACCTGTATCTGCCCCGTTCCACTCCATCCCTGGGCGGCCACCTGGACGTAATGGGTATCTTTGACGATATCCCCCGGCTCCCAACCGCTGGTGGGCAGGGCGGGCAGGCCATCGTGCTGGCCGACCATGAGCGCCTGGCCTGAGACATCGCCCAGAAAATGGACGAAGACCGTATAATCTATCTCCACCCTGGACAGACATTCCCAATAGAGGTCGATTTGCACCCTGTCCCCTGGGGCCAGCGAAAGAGGGCCAGGCTGCTCGACGAAAAAGCCCTCGGCGTCCCGCAAAGCCAGACTGACCCCCCGCAGAGCAATACTCCCCCCAAAGACGGCCACAGGAGAAGAGGCCAGCGGCGGTTCGTGCTTCTCCAGCAACAGAAAGCCGTGATCGTGGTAGAGAACCTGAAAAGAGGGATGGGGCAAAACCTCTTTGTCCACGATCTGGTCGTAATCTTCCCGCACCGGATAGGTGTTGCCCTCCCTATCGAGGACGATAAAATCTGCCCCGTCAATGATGGAGGGAAACAGATAGATCTCCTGCCGCTGAGAGAGATGGGGCAGAATATCGGTCTGGGCCGAGACGATGGCCTGGGGTGGTATTCGATGCAGGATGTTCTGGATATATGCCCTTCTTTCCGGCGACATTCCTTCTGTTTCCAGGGCGCGGCCTGCGGGACTGAACAGCCCACAGGTCACCAGGCTGGCTGCCAGGAGAGCACCTGTAGCCAGGCGACGAACTTTCCAATCCTTCAGGCGTTGCAGGCCCACGATGGCCGCGGCCCACAGAATGGGGATCATGGGAGCCACGTGCCACTCCCGCAGAGTGTACAACGACGGTCTATCGCTCAACTGGAGGTAAACAAACAGTGGAAGCGACAGACAGAAGACCGGCCAGCCCAGAAAGGGCAGAAAGGCAACAGGCAACAGCACCCTTAAAAAAGCCAGCAGCTTCTCTCCCCGCAAGAGGTGAGAGACCAGGATGGCGGGCTGCCGTAACACGGTGGTCAGCGCCTCTTGTGGGGTGCTTCCCAGGTAGCTATAGCGGGTCGCTATGGAGCCGTATCCTCCTCCCTGGCGGAAATGGGGGATCACGACCAAAACCGCTCCCGCCAACCAGACCATCCCCAGCACGAGAGAAGCCACGCCCCACCATCGTCCTTTGCCACCAACTATGATGAGATAGAGGCCGAAAGACATGACCACGATAGCCATGTCCTCCTTGCAACACAGAGCCAGGAACAGGCTGAGCATCAGCAGGCGATAACGGGCCTGGAGCAAGGCGTAAAGGGCCAGGGCAATGAAAGGCGTGACCAGGGCGATCTCGTGAAAATCGCTCAGGTTGACCAGATGCAACTCCGGGTTCAGGTAGAAAGCGACCAGCACCAGGGGAGCCAGCCCCTTGACCACCTGGCGGGCCAGCCAGTAGAGAGGCAGACCAGCCAGGGCCAGAGCCAGGCTTTGGGCCAGGAGCAACATCCGTACATCAGGCCAGACCCGGTAGAGCGGCGCCAGAAGGGCCAGGATGGGCGAGAAATGATCCCCCAGAAAATGATAGGGGTATTTCAAAGTGTTGGCAAACAGTCTCCCCTGAGACGTGTTCCAGATCACCTGATCGAAATAGCCCAGATCCATGGCATGGGTACGGAACGAGTTATGCAAATGTATACAGAGAGAGGCCATTCCCAGAAAATAAAGCAAAGCGATGAAATAGCCGCTGTGGGCTGTCATTCGCTCATGCGTGATCCACTTTACCATTCAGACCTTCCTGCCAGGCATCGGAGAAGGTGGGCTTATCGGTGTTCACGAACACCCCTTCGACGATCTCACCCCCCAGGTCGAGGTGTACCTCTTCCAGATCGGCGTCATGATCGATTATCCCCTGGTCGTGATAGTAGCGCATAACCTCCAGGCCAGTGCGTTGCTGGTTCCAACGACCGTAGAGAGTAGGGCAGGGGGAGATGACCTCCACGAAGCTGAACCCTCTTTTGTGCAGAGCCTCACTGATGGACTTCTCCAGCCGCCTGACGTGTAAGGTCGTCCAGCGGGCGACGTACACTGCCCCGCTACCCGCCGCCAGGTAAGGCAGGTTAAATGGATGTTCAAAATTGCCGTAGGGTGAGGTGCTGGTCCTGGCCTGGGTCGGGGTGGTAGGCCCTACCTGTCCGCCGGTCATGCCGTAGTTAAAATTATTGACACAGATGACGGTGATGTCTATGTTGCGTCGGGCGGCGTGGATGAAGTGATTGCCCCCGATGCCGATCAAATCGCCATCGCCGCTGTAGACGATCACTTTCAACTGCGGGTTAGCCAGCTTTAAGCCCGTAGCAAAGGGGATGGCCCGGCCATGAGTGGTGTGAAAGGAATCGAGTTTGACGTAGCCAGCCACCCGCCCGGTGCACCCGATGCCCGACACCACCGCCACTTTGTCCAGATCAAGCCCCGAGTTCCGTAAAGCGCTGATGAAGCAGGTCAGGGAGGTGCCCAGACCACACCCCGGACACCAGATGTGTGGCAAGCGGTCCTCGCGCAAAAGCTCGTCCATCGGATGACCACCGCCGTCGAGCGGATGCGTCCTTTCTGATTCGTACCACTCCAGGTCCCTCAGCAGACTTCTCATAAATTCTCTTCTAGGCATTATACCTCCTGATGTTTGTCCCAGGTGCCTGGCACTATCATGTGACCGTAGACCCTTTGGGTTTTAGAAACCCGAAGGGTCGGCGTTCATACCCACTGCCAAAGTGCCAGGCCCCTTTCATTTAGCGGGCTGCCCGTCTGATAGCAGCCAGGACGTGATGTGGCTTATGGATATCGCCCCCGGCGTGGGGCACCAGAATGACTTCCGCCTGACCCGCCGCGCAGCGTTCCACTTCCAGAGCGATCTGGCCCAGGTTTATTTCCGGCACGACAAAAGCTTTCACTTTACGGGCCAGGGCCCTGATCCGCTCCTCCGGGAAAGGCCAGACCGTGATCAGCCTGAAAAGCCCGACCTTTATTCCCTCTTCACGGGCCAGTTCCATAGGCCACAGAGCGGTGCGGGCCGAGATGCCATAGGCGCACACCACCACCTCGGCTTCTTCCAGCTCTCTCTCTTCGACCTGGATGATATCAGCTTTATTCAGTTTGATCTTATTGACCAGGCGGGTGACGTTCTTCTCCTGGGCCTCGGCGGTGATCACCGGATACCCCTGCTCGTCGTGGGTCAGGCCGGTGACGTGTATCCGATAGCCCTCGCCAAAGTTGACCATGGGAGGCACCAGGTCGTCGCCAGCCCGGAAGGGCAGGTATTCTTCGGGAGGGACGGTCGCTTTGCGGCGGCTCACGATTTTGATCTCGTTCGGCGGGGGAATGACCACCTTTTCCGTCATGTGCCCTACCTCGGCATCGGTCATGACCAGCACGGGAGTACGATACTTCTCGGCCAGGTTGAAGGCTTTGATGGTCAGGTCGAACAGTTCCTGGGGAGAATTGGGGGACAGGGCGATGATCTCGTAAGGCCCATGTGAACCCCAACGAGCCTGCATCATATCGCCCTGGCCCACCAGGGTAGGCAGCCCGGTAGAGGGGCCGCCCCGCTGGACGTTGACCAGCACACAAGGCGTTTCGGTCATAATCCCCAGTCCCAGGTTTTCCATCATGAGAGAAAACCCCGGCCCCGAAGTGGCGGTCATGGCCTTCACCCCGCCCCAGGCCGCGCCTAACACGGCGTTCATAGAAGCCAGTTCATCTTCCATCTGGATGTATACTCCCTCCACCTGCGGCATCCGGCGGGACATCCGTTCCGCGATCTCGGTGGCCGGGGTAATAGGATAACCGGCGAAAAAGCGACAGCCGGCGCTGATCGCTCCTTCGGCGCAAGCCTCGTCGCCGTTCATAAAAAATTCTCCGATCAAGGGGCCTCTCATTGGTCTCTCACCTCTATCTCTTCTTCCAGCACGTATATGGCGAACTCGGGGCAAAGCATGGCGCACAGCCCACAACTGACGCAGTCCCGGCCATCATCGACCTGAGGAGGATGGTAGCCTTTAGCGTTAAAGTCCTCGGAAACGCTCAGCACCTTCTGAGGGCAGAACTCCACGCAAAAACCACACCCTTTGCACCTTTCTTTCAGGATATGGACCTTGCCACGAGGGACTTTCAATTTGTCTATATCTAACGGTGTTCTCCAATACTTCACTATTCCCTCCTCTATTCTGCCGGGTGCCTGGCACTGTTATCAAACCGGCCAACACAGATTTTGGTCACAGATTTCACGGATTGGGCCAGGTTGTCCCAGGCGCACGGTACCGCAGAAAGCTTCTCCACGTTCTCCGTGCGCGCTGCGGGTTTCATCGGAGCGTGTGAACGAGCGGGTAATCCGTGATATCCGTGAAGGAAATCCGTGTCTGCTCCATTTATCCACACTTCTAAAGTGTCAGTCGCCTTTATCTGGCCGTCAGCAAGGGGGCGATTTCCCCAGGATGACGGGCGACCCGTACTCCAGCCGCCTCAAAAGCAGCTATCTTGTGCGCGGCGGTGCCTGTGCTGCCCTCGATGATCGCCCCGGCGTGGCCCATGCGCTTGCCTGGGGGAGCGGTGCGGCCCGCCACAAAAGCGGTGACAGGCTTGGTCATCTCGGAGGCGATGAATCTGGCGGCCCGCTCCTCGTCGGTGCCGCCAATCTCGCCGATGAGCACCACCTGGTCGGTACAGGGATCCTCCTCGAAGAGACGAAGAACGTCGATGAAATCGGTACCGATAATGGGATCCCCGCCGATCCCGATACAGGTGGACTGGCCCAGGCCCTTTTGGGTCAACTCATACACCACCTCGTAGGTCAGGGTGCCGCTGCGAGACACGACTCCTATCGTGCCCGCTTGGTGGATGTGGCCGGGCATGATGCCCACCTTGGCTTGGCCGGGGGTGATCAGGCCCGGACAGTTGGGGCCGATCAGTCTCACCCCGTTCTGCTCCAGATGGGTGCACACTTCTATCATGTCCAGGGTGGGGATCCCTTCCGTGATGCACACGATGAGGGAGATGCCATTATCGGCGGCCTCGTAGATGGCTTCGGCTGCGAAACGAGCGGGGACGTAGATGACGGAAGTATTGGCCCCTGTGGTATCCACCGCTTCTTTAACCGTATCGAAAACGGGCACCCCGGCCACCCACTCTCCGCCTTTGCCGGGGGTCACGCCGCTTACCACGTTGGTGCCGTACGCGATCATCTGTTCGGTATGAAAGGTGCCCTCCCGCCCGGTAATACCTTGTACCAATAGCCGGGTATTTTTATCCACCAGAATGCTCATGGCTTTGGCTCTCCTTTGGCGGCCCTGACCGCTTTCTCCGCTGCCTCGGCCAGAGTAGCGGCTGTCATCATCTGGGCTTCGGCCAGGATGCGTCGTCCTTCCTCCTCATTGGTGCCCACCAGGCGGGCCACCATCGGCACTTCGCTTTTCACTTCTTCGAGGGCTTTCAGGATGCCGCGCGCCACCTCGTCGCAGCGGGTGATGCCGCCGAAAATGTTGAAAAGCACCGCTTTCACCTTTTCGTCGGCCAGGATAAGACGCAAGGCGGCGGCCACTTTGTCGGCTTTGGCTCCGCCGCCAATGTCCAGGAAGTTGGCCGGCGCGCCTCCATGAAGCTTGATGATGTCCATAGTAGCCATCGCCAGACCGGCCCCGTTGACCATACAACCTATCTCGCCCTCCAGCTTGACGTAACTGAGGCCGTACAACCGTGCTTCTTGCTCGCAGGGGGCTTCTTCCACCAGATCCCGTAGCTCAGCCAGGCCCTTGTGGCGGAAAAGAGCGTTGTCGTCGAGGAGCATCTTGCCATCCACGGCCAGGAGCTTACCATCATACGTCACCACCAGAGGGTTGATCTCGGCCAGGGAGGCGTCGGATTTGATGAAAGCCCTGTATAGAGCCTGGGCAATGTCGATGAAATCTCGCCCTAATTCCTTCTTCAGACCGATACCCAGAGCCAGGGTGCGGGCCTGATAGTCGCGCAGACCCAGAAAAGGGTCGATGGTCACCTTGCCGATCTTTTCCGAGGCGGCGCGGGCCACTTCTTCGATATCCACCCCCCCCTCGGCTGAAGCCATCATCACTGGCCGTCTAGCGGCCCGGTCGATGACAATGCCCAGATAGATCTCCTGGGCGATCTCCACCGCTTTGTCAACCAGAACTTTTTTGACGGTCAGGCCCTTGATATCCATGCCCAGAATTTCGCCCGCCACCAGTTCGGCTTCGGTCGGATCGGCAGCCAGTCTGATGCCGCCTGCCTTGCCCCGTCCCCCGACCAATACCTGGGCCTTGACTACCACCCGTCCGCTCAGCCGATCTGCGATCTGGCGGGCCTCGTCGGGCGTAGTAGCCACATCGCCCTGGGGAATGGGCACCCCATAATCGGCGAAAATGCGCTTCGACTGGTATTCGTGTAGCTTCACCTGTTCCTCACTTTCCCAGAATTAACCCCCTTCCTCACCTCTCGGGGAAGGGGGGAGTTTGTAAACTCAGATTGTTTGTACAGCAGAGGTTTCAAGGGGCAACTTTTTTTTCTTCCTTTTAACAACAAGAGCCATAGCTTTACCCCGCTCCCAGATTAGCCAAAAAAGCGACGGACTCTCCGTCGCCAAAAAAAGCTAAAACGCAGGCCCACACCTTCGTCATGCCTGTTTTCGTCTGGTGAAAACTCACCAATATAGTATACCAAAGAGGCAACGAGTTGTCAAACTTTCCTTTCACCTAAAGATAAACAACCTTCGCTCCCGCTTTTGTATAGAGGAGGTTGATAGTTCAATCGAAATCGTGTAAGTTTACCCTAAATTCCTCTTTAGTGGATTGCGCTTTCAATTCCTTCAATGCGTGTTCAAAATAGCGATATACAAGGGTTTCGAACTTACCAAGCCTTGCCCATGAGTTCTTGTATGATAAGCTATTTCTCTGAATACGGTTGCCTGAGATTCCCAAAGCTTTGATAAACGGGGTGACCAAATCCCGAATAGCCGCATCGACCTCTCTGCGTTCATACCGGCCACATCCTAGAAGCGGAGCACTACCTATAATTCGGCCCGCAAAATCCTCTGTAGATATGGGTATCACTTTCCTTTGTCGTTTCTCGGTTTGGAACTCCAGCAGAGCGCATATTAGCCCATATAATCTCGCCTGTCTATCGTATCTGTTTATCAAGGCCTGGACAGAATCTTGAGCAAGTCCTCTCGCCATGAAAACCGACATCAACTCATCCTGAGTAAACATAAACACATCGTGGTAATTTAAGAGACACCCCAAATCGTCGGCAGTGATAAGGCAGACGTTCAAGGCAGGTTCACCGTCTTCACTCTCCACGGCGCTCCTGGTACAATCACGAGAAAAAGAAGGACGCCCCACAATAGCCTTGTACACTATTGAGGCGTCCTTGAACTTATCGGTATGTCTAGCATAAGCTGCCCGTATCTGCCCTACCTTCTCATGAGGAACTTGATTGTGCGGTTTTTGAGCAGAGCACTCCACCACCAGCCCGTATGGACTTTCCGTATACCAGGCGTAAGCCAATATATCGGGCTCCCCCTGAGTTTCCTCTAACAACTCCGCCCTCAATCCCAGAAAACGAAGAGCTAACGAAACTACCAACTCAAACTCACGTCCTTCTGAGGTTCGCAGCTCTTTGATGATCTCGTGAAGTTCGTCCATGCGGGCAATTCCTTTGGTGCTCTAGTCCTCGTAACCGGCTACAACGGAGACTTTACCGCCAATTTCCTCCTTGATCACCGAAATGATTTCCCGTAACTTTTCAACGTCCATGTTGGCGTCAATGTCTATTCTGAACAGGACTTGGGCGTTAAGCTCTCCTGCCTCACGCCTTTCAAAAGTGAGAGGGGGACTTACAGACGGGATAGCCACTGAACGTTCCCCTTCCACTTCTATATTGTAAGGTCCCTCCCTGCTCGCCTCGTCTTCTTCAGATGGACGCTCTATACCTTTCTCACCCTCTATCATCAACCCTGAAAATAACAGCATATCTGTAAGGGCATTAATACCTGTACTGACCCCAGACTTGTCCACTTGCTGTTCGGTCAATATTGCCACACGCTTGCTCAAGTCGTCTCTGGACACAGGCGCATTGATATCCACATAGTCCAGGAGCATCTCAATAACTTCCCATTCTGACAGTAGCTTACGCAAGGGCTGTTTGCACTCTTTAATCAGGCCGATGTCAAGAAACCTGACATACTCCAGGCCGAGCGGCGTTAGTTGATAATAACCTTGTTTTTCCATTGTAAGAAAACCAGCCTCATTCAGAAAGCTATTTTGCCTGGAAATAATATTCTTATGAATGCCGGTTCTATCAGCCACATCCGTATATCTAACAAACTTATCCCCTGCTCCTGCCCGGTACCATCCAATCAAGATATTATTTAATTTGTCAAAAGAAATATTGTTAGGAATGCCAATCTTTGCCATTAGCTTACCTCCTCACACGCACGTCGGAACAAGTGGCGCAACACAAAAACAGCAACTAAATAAAGTATAGCAAAGTTATAACAGTTTGTCAAATTTCTTTCCTTTTTCTCCTGCTAATCATTCATCAACAGGGGCAAAGACCTGCACCGAACCTGTCAGGACATCGGTCACGTAGATGTGGCCTTTGGCGTCCACGGCGATGCCGGAGGGCCGCTCGAATCGTCCCTCTCCCCACTGGCCGAGGGGTTGGCCGTCCCGGTCGTAGACCAGCACCCGTTTCCCCTGCGGGTCGGTGACGTAGACCACGTCGCGCCCCAGAGCAAGGCGCGGGCTGTCGTAGGTATCGGCCAGGGGAATAGGCCAGTAACCTGCATAGTAGCCCTCGGTCGTCCATTTCTGCACCCGCTCGTTGAGAGTATCGACCACGTAGAGATAGCCTTCCTCATCGACGGCCACGTCGGTGGGCTGGTTCATCTCCATCGGTTGCCGCCCTGCCCTGCTGAACTGATATAAAAGATGTCCCTTGGAAGATAGCTTCACCACCCGGTTGTGGCCGGTATCGGCGACGTAGAGGTTTCCCCTGGCGTCCAGGGCCAGACCTCTGGGGCTGTATAAACTGACGCTCTCCCCTGCTTTGCCCTTGAGCCGTCCGTCGGGAGAAAAACGCAGCACCGAGCCAGCCAGCGAATCGAGGACGTACACGTCGCCATCTTCGTCCACGGCCAGATCGAACGGTTGCTGGAGAGCAGGATCGCTCCAGTGGTCCAGAAGATGGCCCTGCTCGTCGAACACGTATATGGCGGGCTCCTGCACATCGGCGATATAAACACGCCCTTCTTTATCGATAGCCACCCCGCGCGGTTCCTGGAGCTTTGCCTGGTCCCAGGCCGCCACAAGAGGAAAGAGCTTTACGTCCGGGGGCTGCGGTTGCTCTTCGAGGGCAAGCTCCAGGGCTGATTCATCTATCCGGGGATACAGAACCTCCTGGGGCAGCAATTCTCTGCCTCCGCCAGGCGGAGTCCACCATAATTCCATCTCTCGCGAACCCCCGGCCTGGAAATAGCGGACCAGGATGTCATGCTCGCCGGCCGAAAGCTCAATCTGGCCCTCGCGGTAGACCGCTCCGTGCGACCCGCCGTTATCGACCACCATCTGATCGTCTATGTAAAGGTAGGAGCCGTCGTCGGAGTAGGTGGCGAAAGTGTAGAGTCCCGTTTCAGGGATTTCGATCACGCCTCGCCACTCGATGCTGAAAGGAGTGGGTAACGGATCGTTGGGCAGGATGAAATGATCCATCTGGACGAGGGCTGGTCGTCCCTGCCAGTCGGTTCCCCGGAAATAATAGCCCATCAGGCCGTTGGCCGGGACAGGCAGGGTATAGAGGGCCTGGGGAGGAATGACTTCTTTGTCCAGGTTGGCGCCGCTCCACAGGAGGCGAAGGCGGCCCCCGCCGTTCTGGGGGGTGCATTTATATTGCACCTTCAGGGCGTGAAAGCCCCTGACCAGCAGGCGCTCGCCGGAGAAACCAGGTTTGTGATCAAAAACCTGGTTTCTATTATCAATAACGGTCTGATCGTCGATAGTCAGGGCCGCTTCCCCCTCTGCTTCCAATTCAAAGACGTATCGCCCGTGGCGGGGCACGAACAGGGAGCCCTCCCACTCGACGCTGAAGGGCGGGGAGAGCGGAGGGTCCGTCTGCCAGTCGAAGGCCAGCGCCTCATCCTGGCGCTCGAAAGCGGTCGGTTCTTGCCAGCGGTCGTTGGGGTAGTAGTGACCGATCAGGCCCCGCACAGCAACCAGCCCGGCGGCGCTGACCGTATAGGTGGAGAAGAGGAGTCGCCCAAAGGGATCACGGTGCTCCTCCCACCGCCCCTCTGGATAGCATCCCTCGAAGACGGGCCGCAGACGGGCGCTCATCTCGTCCAGGATGTAGACCACGTCGTGGTCCACCTCTTCCCGGAGAGGCAGGTGTTGGGAGAGGTTGAGGGGAATGTAAGAGGGGCGCTGAGCGATGAACTCGATGGCTGAATGTCCGCAGAAACTAGGGGCCAGATAGATGCGGTAATGGTCTTCCAGCGAGGCGATGTATTCTCCGATAGCCGCTTCGTAGGCGCTGTAAGCTATCCACACCGAACGATGCCGGGCCTGAACGTTGAAATAGGCGTCGTAGTTTACAAAAGAGACCAGAATGGTCACCGCTCCCAGGGCTACGGTCAAAGAGCTTTGGCCCCATCTCTGGAAAGTGCGCTGGAAGACGCTCCCCAGACCGTCGAGGGCGGTGCAGGCCAGCAGGTAGACCACCGGAATGAGGCCGATGGTGCGTCGCGCCGAGGGCGCTTCGTGAGCAATGGAGAAGACCCCGGCCTGAAGCACGACCACCAGCCAGGTCAGAAACAGGAAATGTTTGGGCTGCCGCCAGCCATACAGGGCATAAGCCAGGCCCAGCACGAAGAGCACGGCCACCACGAAATCCAGCAGAGGAGCATTGGGCAGGTTGTTCAGGGCCCCGGCGTCGCCCTGGTAGTTGAACATGAGCAGGTACTTACGCAGGTTGTCCCCTAGCGGGGCCAGGCTGCCTGCCGCCTCTATGTCGCTCTGGATGGAAATATGGCGTATGCGTCTCAGGAAGAGCTTTAAGTGCTGAAGGACGTGGATGACCAGGGGCATGACGGTCATGGTGGCGCTGAGGACGCAGAGGGCCAGGCCCGCCAGGTAACGTCTCAGAGAACGACGATGCCTTATCAGCCAGTAGAGGCAGAAAACGACGACCGCCAGGGGCACCACCCGAAAGGCGGTATAGGTATGTAGTCCCAGCCCCAGGGATATGCCGGCCAGGACGTAGTAGCGCCCTCGTCCCTCTCGCAACCCTCTCCACAGGAAGTAGAAAGCCAGAATCTCGAACAGAGGGACCATTATGGCCTCGTAAATGATGCGGCTGAAGGTGATGTGCCAGCGGGAAGCAGCCAGAAGAGCGGCCCCCACCAGGGCGGTGCGAACCTCGAAAAGATAGCGGGCCAGGAAGTAGAAAGCGACGATGGTGCACACCCCAACCACTGCGGACAGGAGGCGCATGGTCGGCACACTGGCCCCGAAAAGCTTGAAAAACAAAGCCAGACCATAGGTGAAGAGGGTGGCCTGTCCCTCGTTGGTTTCGGCGTAAGGAGTATAGGGCGCGCCGCTGAGCCATTTGAGGGCGTCGAGGCCGTTGTTGCATTCGTCGGACTGGCAGCCGTTGGGAATGGCATCCAGGCGATAGGTGCGCAGGAAAAACCCTGCCAGGACGATGATCAGCAGCAGGCCAAACTCCAGGTAGTAACGATTTAAGTCGCCACGGCCAGCGGGGCGCTTTCTGGAAGCGATTTTGAGCGGCCATACGGCGGCCAGGAGAAGAGGTAGACTCATCGACCACAGGCCCAGCCCCGGCAGGCTGGAGCTGTCTTGCCAGAAAAGGAAAGCGGCCCCCACGCTTAAAAGCACCGCTCCGAGGCCCGCACACATCGACCACCTGGGCAAAGCTGCCGGGGGCGGCTCCGGCTCCCTTTCTCTTTCAACACGGTGGGCGCCGTAGACGAAAAGTGCTCCGGCCAGAGGGTACAGGATCAGGGCATAGCCAGGGTGACTATCCTGGAAAAGACAGATTTGAGCCAGACCGGCCAGCGCCAGGGCCAGGAGGGTGATCAGGAACTTTATCATTTCTCTAACTGTATCTGCGGGAAGAGCCGCTCGTAAGGCACAATCTCCTTCACCCCACCGGGGCGTGTCCAGTAAAGGTAGATGTGGGAGTGGTCGGTCTGATCCAGAAAGCGCAGGCGGATATCGTGCCGGCCGGCCGGCACGTCCAGGGCTGCTTCCTGGTAGGAGTTGGGCGTCACGTTCTCCAGCACAAGATCGCCGTCGATGTAGAGCCAACATTGGTCCCGCACCTCGGTGCCCAGGCGATAGGTCCCACTCAGCGGGATTTCGATCTGCCCTTGCCATTCGACGGTGTAGGGGCGGGGCAGCGGGATCAGGTGAAAATAGAGGGCGATGACCGGATCGATCTGGGCAAAAGCCAGGGGAGCGGCCCATTGGTCATTGGCGTAATAATGGCCCACCAGACCGTTGCCCGTCACCGGGGAGGCATAGAGCGCCTCCTGGGGAACGACGGTGAGAAGGCGATCGTGAGGAGGACGCCAGAGAAAGCTTAGAGTCCCTTGCCGGGTGATCAGGCCCCGCAGGTACAGGGCGTGACAACCCCTGGCTAAGGTTATCCCTGTGGTCACCTGCCCGGAGCCGGCCAGCAAGGGAGCGCCATCCAACCGAGCTTCGGCCCAGCCGGGCACCTCGACGCTCAAAACATAAGCGCCGTACTCAGGGGCCAGCAGGGCCCCTCTCCACTCGGCGCGGAAAGGCAAGGGAAAAGGCGTTTCCGCGCTCCAGTCGAAATCCAGACGGCTATCTCGGCGGTCGATGATCTCTCCCTCTGGATAGTATCTGGCGGACAAACCCTGAACGCCTGCAACATCTTCCTGGCTCAGCGTATAGAGATAAAGAAGGGTCGGCCCCTCTTGAGGAGGACGGAACTCCTGCCTGTCAGCTTGAGGATAATAACGCTCGATCAGGTCCCGGATTTCCTGGCTTTCGGCATCGACGAAGAGAGCCACGCCTTGCTCGCCGGAGCGGCGCAGAGGCAGGGAGGTAGTGGGATCCAGGATATTTTGTTCTTCAAAATCTGGGGCCAGAAAGCGCGTGGTCAGATGCCTGGTCAGCACGGGCGTCAGGTAGACGGTATAGCCCTGGCCCAGACGGGCAACCTCCTGGGCGATGATGGTCTCGCGGGTGGAAAAGGCGCTCCAGGAGGCGAAATCGTTGGCCTGGACGTTGAAGTAAACGTTATAGTTGTCCCAGGCAACGAAGGCCAGGAGGGGAATAAAGGGAATGAGGTAGTAACGACTTAAGTCGTTACTACGATGGTTCAACACCCGCCTACTCTCGGCCCCGATCAGAGCCAGAGACACACAGGCCAGGAGGTAAGCCCCCGGCAGGGTGCCGATGGCGCGCAGGGATTGGGGAGCCTCAAAGGGCAAAGCAAACACTCCCCCACAGAGCATAACCACCAGCCAGATCACCAGCAGCAGGTAACGGGGACTGCGCCCGCGGTAGAGGCTGTAGCCCAACCCCAGGACAAAAAAGACGGAGGTGGTAAAATCGAGCATGGGCGCGCCGGGCAGATTGTGGCGACCGTTGGGATCGCCCTCATAGTTGAACATCAGGAGGTGTTTGGCGGCGCTTTCCTCCACCGCTCGCCAGGCGGCCACGCCGGGCACGGCCTTGAAGATGGACACCTTGCGGGTGCGGGCCCAGAAGATGTGGGGCTTTTTCAGGGCAAACTGTCCTACCGGCGCAAAAACCAATAGAGCGGCCAGGACGAAAACGATGAAGTTGAAAAGATGAGCCTTAATAATTTGGGGCTTTACAATAATGTAGTGAATGATAAATAAAGCGATGACCAGCGGGAAAAGGACGAAAGGGTTATAAAAACATAGCCCCAGTCCCAGGGCCAGACCTCCACAGGCAAAATCGAACGCTCGTCGGGAACGCAGCCCTTTGAGCAGAAAGTACAGGGCCAGGATTTCAAAAAGAGGAGTGCTGATCCCATGTAGCCCGATGCGGCTGAAGTTTACGCTCCAGCGGGAGACGGCCAGCAGAAAGCCCAGGATAAACCCTATCTGGCGGTTAAATAGCTCCCGGCCCAGGAAATAAGCACTGACAGCGGTAGCCATGCCCATCACGACGGTCAGGATTCGGATGGAGAGGGTGCTGACCCCCAAAAGTTTGAAAGACAGGGCGATGACGTAAAAGAAATGGGTCGGCAGGTTGGTGTACACCGGGCGAAAGGTCGGCTCTCTTATTATTCTGAGGGCTTGCAGGCCATTATCGGCTTCGTCGTACCAGGTGCCGAAGGGGAGGGAATCGAATTTGTAGAGGCGCATGAAGGCCGCCACCGCCAGGACGAGGGCGGGCAAAATCCAATCCAGGACGGTCGGGCGTCTATCAGGATGGGGGGGACAGTTTTCCGTCAGGAGCACAATCGCCGGCCAGGAAACGATGCTGATCAGGTAGAGGCTCCAGGCCCTGGAAAGATGGACCTGGCGGCCAAAATAACGCAGGGCCACCAGGCTGCAAAGCACAGGGAGAGGGAGCAAAAAAAGGCTCCACTTTGGGGGCAGGTTTTTGGGCAGGAGGATCGGTTTCTCGCCAGGGGGTACAGGTAGAGGCCGAAGGATGTCATCCTTCGTTCGCCGCAGAGCGTAAACGAACACGACGACGGCCACCCCGTAAAGGATCAGGCCGTCGCTAAGGTTCTTGCGGGCCAGACAGCCCTGGGCCACAAAGCCCAAACCCAGGGCCGCCAAAGCTACAATCAGATTGGCGATCCTCCTTCGCTCTCTAACCATCGCTTTATCCAAAGAAAGAGAGAAGAAAAAAGAGAGAGGAGAGAGGAGCGTATCTTCCGTCTCGAATCTCGCTCTCGTGTCTCAGTTGTGGCCTGATCTCCGTCTGACGGTGGCGGCGACGGGAGCGTAAGAGAATCGATGGATAGGCGAAGGCCCCAGGTGAGCCAACGCCGCCTGATGCTGCGGGGTGCCATATCCCTTGTGGCGGGCGAACCCATAGCCCGGATACTCATCTTCCAACTCGACCATAAGCCGGTCGCGGGTGACCTTAGCCACGATGGACGCGGCGGCAATGGAGAGAGAAAGGGCGTCGCCTTTAG
>DAOULT010000198.1:0-12937 GCA_034417895.1 Anaerolineae bacterium
CACCGCCATCAGCCCCAACTGGAAAGGCATGGTATCCTCTATCCCTTCCACGCTAAAACCCCAGTCCCAGAAAGGGGAGAAAAGCTGCGAGGGATAAACAAAATTCTCTTCGTAGCTATAGGTGGCCCGCGTCCACTGTCCCACCGGGATATATTTCAGTTCAGCGAACATGGGCAGCAGGAAAAAGGCGCTCAGAGCCAGAGCCAGCGCCAAAGCCCCGGCGATGTACCCCAGGGCATAACCGGTCCTCGCCAGCGTCGGTCGCCAGCGTCGTTTGCTGGTGACCATTTGCCTGAGCAGCAGAAAAATGATGTAGGCCCCCAGCCAGGGCGTGAACAGGAAACAGGTGGCGTTATGGGTCAGGATCAGCCCGGCGTAGGAGAGAGCCGCCCAGATCAACCAGCGCCACGGAGAGGCTTGGAGGTGCCTGGCACTATTGTGAAACCAGCCAACACGGATTTTGGTCACGGATGTCACGGAATGGGCCATATTGTCCCAGGCGTCTGGTACTGCCGTGAAAGCCTGTTCCGCGTCCTCCGTGCGCTCTGCGGGTTTCATCGGAGCGTGTGAACGAAGGCCGGTCCGTGAAATCCGTGAAGGAAATCCGTGTCTGCTCTCCACCACTTCCAGGAAGGACCACAGACAGAGAGGCAGGAAGACGAAGGCGCAAAACTCGGACAGAGCGCAACGCACGTAGAGGTCCACCAGATGGTAGGGCACGTAGATGTAGACCACGGCGGCTACCAACCCTGCTTCCCGCCCGAAAAGGCGTCTGACGAAGGCGTACATGGCCCAGCCGGACAGGATAAAAGCCAGGACGTAAGTGATCTTGACCGCCACGGTCGGGCTGGCCCCCAGCAGGTGAAAGGCTTCGGCCACGTAATAGGCCAGAGGAGAGTAGAATATGAATGTCGGATAGCCGTAGCCCCAGGCGTGGTCGGTGCCCCAGCGGGGGATGAGGGTGCCGTCCTTGATGTTCTGGTCGAACTCGACCAGAAAGAAGATGCTGTGAGGCGCATCGTGAGCGTTCAGGAAATAATCCGGGGAGAGGAGAGCAGCCCAGGCAAAGACGGACAGCACGGCGATGACAGCCAGGTCAACGAGAACGATTTTTTTCATGGCCCGCTACCCCACCCTCTGCGCTCTCCTTCGCTGGTGATACAACCGTGCAGCCAGGATCAGCAGGGCCAGGCCCACGCTGGCGAAGGTCAGGTACCTGCCCACTACCCGCACCGGCGTATCCTCGAAGCGGAAGAGGGCGTAGCGCCGACCATCGATCACGATGCTGATCTTGCCCAGCTTGCCCCAGGGTTCGATGGGCACCTCGTGATCAAGCTCGTAGCCCTCCTGGCCTTTCTTCAGTTTGTAGGCGTGCCAGCCGGGATAGTAGAAAAGATCCATGACCAGACGGGCCGGTTTCTTGAGCAGCTTGTACTGCACCAGTTCGTATGTGGTGCCCAGTTCCAGAGTGACGGCCCTGATATCGCCGATGGAGGCGGTGAAATCCACCCTGGATTCAACGGGCTTGCCCGCGATGTAATGATCGGCGGTGGGCGACCAGGTAGGTATCTCTTCCACCCAGATGGTGGAGCCGGTCATCCGGCCTGCACTGTGCTGAAAACGCATCAGACTAGCCAGGGAGACCGGGCCTTCGACCGGCTCGATGATTTTGGCCTCCAGGTAAGGGTAGCTGCCCAGGATGACCAGCGCCATCAGCGCGACCAGAGAGAGCCAACCAGTAGTTTTGTGACCTTCGTACTCTTCGTGTTCGGCCAGGATCGAACCGGCCAGGACGGCCAGGGAGAGGGCAGAGAAAACCAGCAGCCGCCAGGGAAACTGAGCGAACCTGGACAACTGGATGGCATCCCAGACAGGGGTTGACATGGAGAGCATGAGGAAAATGATGACCAGCGCTGTGACCTGGAAGAAGGTCACCAATCGCCTTACGGTTCTATCCTTGATACGACGGGCCGCAGCCAGGGAGAGAATGGCTAAAACGACAGGCACCACGCCCAACTGGAAAGGGGTCTCGTCGTGAGGGCCGGGCTGGCTGGTGCCGAAGCCCCACTCAGGCGAGAAAAGCTGGAAGAAGTGAATGAAATCGTCGCGATAATCGTAGTAGCCCCCCACCCACTGGTCAACGCGCACGTATTTGTACTCGGTGAAGGCCGGCAGCCAGAAAATGGCGCTCAGGCCCAACCCAAACAGCAGCCCCATGAGCGGCGGCAGAGCCACGTGACCCCATTGGCCCAGCAGAGGGGGCAGGGATTCCCACGATAGCTCTCTCCAGGGCTGCTCACGGTTGAGCTTATCGAGGGCCAGAAAGAGCAAATAGGCGGCCAGCAGGGGAGTAGTCATAAGGGCGATGAGGTTGCTGGTGAACATCAGCCCGGCGTAGGCCAGGCCGGCCCCCAGAATAGCCAGCAGCCTGGGCCGCCTGAAAGTCTCGTAGAAACCCCACAGCACCAGGGGCACAAAGACCAGACCCGTCGTCTCGGACAGGGCGGCCCGCACGTAGACATCGGCAATGTGGTAGGGCACGTAGACGTAGACCAGGCCGGCCACCAGACCGGCCGGCCGCCCCATAAGGCGGCGCACAAAAAGATACATGGTGACCCCGGAGGCTACAACGGCCAGACCAAAGACGATCTTGACCGAGGCCACGAAACCGAAGCCCAGGAGGTGAAAAGCCTCGCCCACGTAAAAAGCCAGCGGGCCGTAAATGTTGAAAAAGGGGTAGCCGTAGCCGAAAGTGAAATCTGGCGCCCAGCGGGGATACCAGATGCCATCTTGAATGGAGCGATCGAACTCGAACAGGAAGTAGACGCTGTGGCGCGCGTCGTGAGCGCCCCAGAAGTAGCCCGGCGAGAGGAGCGGCCCCAGAGCGAAAACGGAAAGCAAAATCACGGCCAGGAGATAAGGATCGAAGCGGCGGGCGAATGGGCGCGGCTGATTAGTATTCATAGATAATCACCTTGTCGTCGTTCTCTCCCACCTTCAATCGCTGGCCCGTGTCGGGCTGATACAAACCCGCCTCCAGCCGATAGCCCTCCCGTGGGCCATCCACGTCGAGGCGCAGCTCGTAGCGGTCCCAGACGACCTCGCCCGGCTCCCACTCCGAGGTAGGATGTTCCCCCCCCTTCGGCTCCACGTCACGCTGCCCCCAGATCGCGCCCTGGCCGTCAATGGCGTGGACGAAGACGGTGTAATCCTCGTCCAGAGGCCGTAAAGCCTGCCACAAGACGTTGAGACGTATCGTCGCTCCGTGTCTCAGCGGCCCTTCCAGACGATATTCCAGGAGAGCAACCTGGTTATCGCCCAGGATGGCGGCTAATGGCCCCTGAGGTTCCATGTTGTGAAAGTGCGGGTTCTTGGCCTTGGGGGTGAAATCGATCTCGAAGTAGAAGGTGCGGGGCGAAAGGTAACTGTAGCTGCCCAGGACGACCAGGGTGATCAGAGCGGCTTGCAGAGGGAAAGAGAAGGAGGCCAGACGCTCGCCCAGAACCGCCACCGCCCCGGCCAGCACCGCCAGGCCCAGGCTGACAAAGATCAACACCTGCCAGGGATAGGTCAGCAGGCGACACAGGCCGGTGCTGCGCCAGAAAAAGGCCGCCGGCGAGAGCAGCAGGAGAACCATCACCAGGGCCAGGCCCAGGAAGAAGAGCAACACGCGGCCCGGCTCAAACGGCGCTTTCTCCGACCTGGAGCGGCCAATAAGCAATATGGCAATAAGCGCCAGGCCCAGAGGAGCCAGCCCTAACTGGAAGGACATGGCATCGTTCCAACCGGGCACGCTCCCGCCGTAGCCCCAGGCGACGGACAAAAACTGGAAGAGGTAGACGAAGTGCTGGTAGAAATCAACCCAGGACTCTTGCCTTTCGGCCACCATGAGGGCGGCCAGAATGAAAAAGTAGGGCCCTAAAAACAGCGACAGGCGGGCCAAAATTTCCAGGGAATGGCCCTCGACCCAGGTGTAACCGATCAGCACCAGAAGGCACAAGGTGGTCAGGCCCAGGTTGGTGTATCCCAGAGCGAGCAGGGGTAGAAGGCCCATTACCACGTAACGAAGATCGAGGGGAGAAGAAAACCCCTGGTGGATGGCGACCCGAATCCCCCAGAAGGCCAGAGGCAGCAGGGCAAAAAACAACGCTTCGGCCAGCGAGCCGCGCACGTAGACCACCACCAGGTGATAGGGGACGTAAGTGTAGACTACGGCGGCGATGAGGGCCGCCCTGGCCCCCAGCCAGCCCTTAATCCAACCGTACATGACCAAAGCAGCCAGGATAAAGCACAGGCCGTAAACCCATTTGACCGCCACGGCTCCGCTGGCTCCCAGCCAGCGGAATACCTCGGCCAGGTAATAGGGCAAAGCTCCCTCGCCCCGGAAGAGATCGTAATTACGGCCTACCGTCGGGGCCCAGTTCAACTGGCCCAGGTGGTTCTCCAGGTCGTAAAGGTTGTAGATGGGCAGAAAACCGGCCTGGGTCTGGAAGAAACCGGGATAGGTCAGCGGGGCAAAAGCGAAAACCGTCAGGAGGAAAACCAATACTAAATTGAAATCGAAACGGCTCACAAGCTTCATCACCGCCCCATTATAGCACACTTTGGCTTTTTCGGCCAAGTCGAGCTTTTGAAAAAATAAGAGGCCCCCTCCTGCACCGGCGGGGGCCTCGTTTTTTGTTGCGATCCTGCCTCCGAATCACGACGGAGCAATATTACACCCTTTTTCACCAGAAAAGGCAAGCGGGGGAGCGAGGGCCAAAAGGGCGCGGGGCAATTTGACAAAAGGACAATTTTGTGATATTGTTAAGTGCAAGGCCACGATAAGTTTTTCTGTCGGGCATCTCGCATAGAGCAGTTTTGCCGCCAGAGCTTATTGTAATCCCTGGCGGTTTTTCCGTTCAGGGAGGGGCCTGGAAGCTCGATTTGCGCTGGAGTTGCTCGTCTGCACTTCTCCTTTGTCGGAGTCAGGGGGTCCCAGCCGATCGGTATCACATCTTGCAAGGAAGGAGGGGTGTTCCGGCATGGCGGAGCGGGTCATCGGTACCGTTAAGTGGTTTAGCCGCGTGAAAGGCTACGGCTTCATCGAGCCGGACGGCGGCGGTGATGACGTGTTCGTTCACTTCTCGGCCATTGAAGGCACAGGGTTCAAAAACCTGCGCGAAGGCGAGAAAGTGGAGTTCACTGTAGAGGACGACCCCAGGGGCCCTCAGGCTGCCAACGTCACTAAGCTAGCAATATAACAGCGATTGACCACGATAAACAAATCCCGGTCTTGGGGCCGGGATTTGTTTTGGTCTCGGATTTGATCCTCTCCCCGCCCTAGGAGGCCAGGTTGCGATATCCGAACTTCTCCATGTACAGTCTCATGAGCGGCACGACGTGGTCCATCCAGACATCCCTTCTGACCGACTCTGGCACCGCTGACAGCTTGGGCAGCAATTCTCCTCCGCACACTTTAGCGATGTATTCTTTTTCCAGGTAGCGGGGGCCCAGGAACCCTTCCTGCTGGAGAGCGCGAATCTGCTTCTCGTCCAGGATGTTGCCCAGGTTCCTGATGGCGTGTTCGGCCACGGCCTGGCCGCCCACCCGGCCCAGGATAGTCCAGATGTTGACCTTGATTATGCCGTCCTCCTTCAACTTGAGGAGATCGCTGTCGTACAGGCTGGAGCTACCGTGCAGCACCAGTATCTTGCCCACCCGCTGACTGATCTGGCGGGCTCTTGTGGAGTTATATTGGGCTTCCTCCCTGGTGGCCCGGTGCTCGGTGCCCACGTTGGGCACAATCAGAAAGACCCCGGTCTCCCGCACAAATCTTTCCGCCTGTTCCGGCGAGGTCTGCACGTTCTTGGTCTCCGTGCTGCCCGCCTCGTAAATCTCGTCCACCGCCCCTTCCACGCGCACCAGGTGTTTAGTCTCTTCCACAAAGCGGGCGGTGCGCTCAATGTTCTCCTCCAGCGGCAGTTCGGAACAGTCGTACATGATGGTAGCCAGCTTGTCCAGCACCAGGTCCAGCATTTCCTGGTTCAGGTCAGGCTCGCAGTGATCGTGGTGCAGCATAACCCGCACGTCCTGATAGGGGCTGCCTTCCGAAAGCAGGGTCTCCACGTCGGACAGAAAGACCCGCCAGCCCAGCCTGGCGTCCGGGACGTTGGTATAGAGCGTGAGCTGCGACCGGGGCTTGTGATAGCCTGTGAACGAGAGGATGGCCGGGGGATTCTTCACCCCGTAATCACGGGCCATCTCTACTGTGGCTCGCAGAATGGCCTCCATCTCTCGCGGCGTCTCCAGGCAGAAACCGGCCAGAGCCACGTTCTTTTCCTGCGCTTCGGCGTAGATGTCCTCCACTTCCAATGGATCGGTTACTAATGGCATTACTGTATTCTCCTTTTATCTTGATTTTACGTAATTCATATTTGTTTATGGACAGACCACGACCTTCAGGCTGACCTTATCCCGCATGGCTTTGAATCCGTCCCGAATACCGTCCAGTGGCAGGCGATGGGTGATCAACTTTTCAGTGTTTATCTGGCCTGCGTCCAGGAACTTAAGGGCCAGCTCCACGTGCTGGGGAGCGGAGTCGGAGGCGCCCGTCACCGCGATCTGGCCGTAGTGGATCAGGCGGCTGTTCAGGCTGAGGTAAGCTTCGTCCCTGGGCAGGCTGGCGAAGAGGTTCACCACCCCGCTTTTTCTGGTCATCTCCAGGGCTTGCTCCTGGGCCTGCCTGGAGGGCGCGGTCACCATCACCACGTCGGCCCCCAGGCCCCCGCTCAGTTCCAGCACGCGAGCCACTGCGTCTTCGTTTTTGGCGTCGATGACGGCATCGACGTCGAATCCTTTAGCCATCTCCAGCCGAGGGTGGGAGCGCTGAGTGATGATCACCCTGGTCGCTCCGTGGGCTTTGGCCGCTTCGGCCTGCATGATGCCCATCGGCCCGGCCCCGATGACCACCACGGTGTGGCCGGCGCCCACGCCGGCGATCTGCTGCGAGTTGATCACGCAGCTCAGGGGTTCGGCCAAAGCTCCGGCCTGGTTCGACAGGGAGTCGGGCACCTTAAGGACGTTGCCCCGCCGCACGGCTATGGCCGGGATGGGCATCAATTGGGCGAAAGCGCCGGGGAAATCGGCGCTGATGCGCACCATGTTAGAGCACAGGTTGCCCAGCCCCCGGTGGCAGAGGTCGCAGCGCCCGCAGGAAATACTGGTAGCCATCGTCACCCGCTCCCCGACGTTGAACCCTTCCGCTCCCTGGCCGACCTCGATCACCGTTCCCACAAACTCGTGGCCGATAATCTGGGGAGGCTCAAAGCGAGGATTGCCCAGTCTCAAGGTCTTCAGGTCGGAGCCGCAAATGGCGCAGGCTTCTATTTTCACCATCAGGCCCCCGGGTTCGAGTGGGGGGGCAGCGACCTCCTGGACGGTCAGGCGCTCAAGGCCCTCGAAAACCGCCGCTTTCATTATTTCTCCACCTCCTGCATTTCTACCTTCCGTGCTTCCACGTCCTCCGCCTTCTAATGCACCTCTTCGCCCCCGGTGATGTTGAGAGCCTGCCCGGTCATGTACTCCGATTCGTCGGAGGCCAGGAAAAGGGCCAGATTAGCCACGTCCTCCACCCGGCCCAGACGCCCCATGGGGATCCTCTTCTCCAGGTAGCTTTTCACCTCGCCCGGGGGCAGGTTCTTCTTGCGGGCGTAGTCGGGCAACTGCTCTTCCCACAGGGGGGTGAAAACCACGCCGGGGCAGATGGCGTTGACGGCGATGCCGTGCGGAGCGAATTCAGCAGCCAGGCTCTGGGTCAGACCGATGAGGCCGAACTTGGAGGCGCAGTAGGCGGCGTACCAGCTATTGCCCGTCTTGCCCGATTGGGAACTCATGTTGATGATCTTGCCCTTGCCCCGCCTGACCATGATGGGCAAAACGGCCTGGCAACAAAGAAAGGCGCCCTTGAGGTTGATAGCCATGATCAGATCCCAGTCTTCCTCTGTCATCTCCAGGAAAGGGATCACTTTGGATATGCCGGCGTTGTTGACCAGGATATCCACTCCGCCGAAATGGCTGGCTGTCTCGTCCACCATGCGCCTGACCTGGGCCTGGCGACCGACATCGACGGCCAGGGCCAGCACCTTGCCGCCCAAAGCTCTAACCTCCTCTGCCGTCTGACGGGAAGCGGCTGCCTCCCGGTCGGCCAGGGCCACCGCTGCTCCCTCCTGGGCAAAGCGCAGCGCAATGCCCCGTCCAATGCCTCGCCCCCCGCCGGTGATGATGGCTACTTTGTCTTTTAACCTCATCGCTTTCTCTCCCTCTGGCCTGTAGTGTCCATCATAAGTTTAACAGGTTATGGTGCCGGTGTCAAGCGCAGACGCTTGGCGCTAGTTGGCGCTAGTATGAAAGCAGTTGGTTTCAGTGGGGCGTGTGACCGCCGACCCTTTGGGTTTTAGAAACCCGAAGGGTCGGCGGTCATATCTGCTTCCAAGGTGCCGGGTACCTGAATCGTCTAAATCTTGACTTTTTGGGAGTAAAGCTTTATACTTATGTTTGAAAGGGGGTAGGAAAATGAGAGCAAGAACCTGTTTTCTGGTTGTATTTTTGATTACGGTGGTTTGTTTGCTGGTAGTGAGTACTTCCTCTATTTCTACTGTTTCGGCCACGCCACCGCTCCAGGGTGGCAGTGACCAGGACCCCGACCCGGCAACCGAGGTGGTGGAGATGCGTACCGCCAACGCCAAATTTTATCGAACCGGCCCTGAGCGGTATATGGTTGTGGTCAGCGCCGGACCGATCCACTATCAGGATGAGAGCGGACGATGGCAAGACGTTGATACCACCATTGCGCCCATGGCCGGAGGTTACGCCGTAGAAACCAACAGCGTGAAGACCTACTTCCCGGCCAGGCTGGGCGCAGAGCAGGCCATCCGGGCCGAAGCCAGGGTACAGGTGCCGGCCCAGGAAGCGGCCCGACCGGCCGGGGAAAGACAGATGCTCCTGAAAGCCGGGCAATGGATCCCTGCCCCTGCCAACCCGGCTCCCCCCACCTTTGCCGAGAAGGACCTGTTTATGACCTGGCAGCCGGAAGCGATGCGTTTCGGCGACCAGGCCGGGAACGAAGATTTGATTGCGCAGGTGGCTCCGGTCGAGGGCGTGGCGGCGGGCAACGTCATGGCCTATCCAGACGCTTTTCCTGACACTACCGAGGAATTTCAGGTTTTCCCCGGCGGGTTCAGCCACCGGCTGATTTTATCAGCGCCGCCCAGGGTGCCGGCTGCTCATCTTGCGGGCCAGATTTATCTGGAATACGTGGGTTATCTCACCTTGCCTGCCGGTTATTCTCTTTTTGCCGAGGGCCGGGCGCAGAAAGGAGCATTTACCACCTCTTCGGCCCTGGCCGTGCAGGACGCCGCCGGCGAAGTGCTGGCCTACCTGGGGGCCGCCTATGCTTACGAGCAGGCTGGCGATTCGCCAGGGGTAAAGGGGGCTTGTTTTGCTCAGCCAGCAGATGGACGCTGGCGGCTGGCGATACGTGTTCCGCTAAACTGGCTCACTGCCCCGCAGCGCACCTATCCGGTCGTCGTGGCAGTCATTCCCCAGGATATGGTCGGCCCCGACGCCGGTATAACTTCGGGGAGCCCCGACACCAATTGGAGTGCGTCCAACAGCTTTTTTGTGGGTTACGACAGCAGCCCTGGCCGACAAACAGCGCGGGCTTTGGCCTACTGGGCCACCAAGCCTGGTGTGCCCAACATGGCTATGATCGATTCCATTTACACCAGGCTTTACGCTCGTTCTGGGGTGTCTGATACCTGCCAGATTGCCACGCACCGCGTGACATCGAACTGGAATGCTAATCAGGTCACCTGGAGCCGGGCGCTGAGTAACACCCAGGTCGTTAGTTGGACCGCCCCCGGTGGAGACTTTGCGGCTACGGCGGAAGCAATCGCCGCTCTGGATAGCACCTACGCGGAGTACAAGCATATGGGCGACATCACCGACCTGGCGGCTGAGTGGCACCGGGCCGATTGGTGGGATTGGCCGGACGAAATAGGCACAGAGAACAGCGGCGTCATTTACAAGGGGACGGGAACGGTTGAATCCAGCTCGACGGATATTTATCGTGAATTTGACCGCCATAAGGCCGGAGAAAACACGTGGCCCCGCCTGGAAGGCTCTGTGGTTATGGGGCCGATAACTATGACCGCCTATAGTCCCATTAGCCGCAGTGTGCCCTCGCCAGATCATTACAAGCACGTCTCGCTTTCCTCCTGGGATTGGCGAGCTTTTGGCCTGCGGGGTGGCAAGGAGTGCGATTATGACCTGTACCTCTGGGACAAGGTTGACGGCGGCTATGCCGATTCCACCATATTGGCTTATTCAAACTTCATAAGTCGCTCGGTAGAGTTGGTGGCTATCAGCAAAGAAGCGCCCCAGGAGGTTCGCTATTCCCTGGTCTGGCAGACCAGAGGGCGGTGCAATTACGATATCGAGTTTGCCCCTGCCACAGAGGACATCAGCAGCAGCGGGACTTATGGCCCTTACACCATGCAAGCCAACCAGGTATTGCGCACCTGGCAATTTCAACCTGCCGCCCGTCAGACCTACAGTTTCACCCTGCGTCCTACTTCGGGCGACGCCGACCTGGCGATGGGCGTCTTCGCCCCCACTAAGGGAAACTATCAGTCGCGGTCCGATATCGAGCACAACGCCCAGGTTGACGCCGGTGGAGCCGGGGTCACGGAAACTCTGGAGTATACTCCCGACAGCGACGGTTATCACGCTTTGGTGGTCTGGAGCAAGGGGGCGACCACGGCCACCTCTTTTTCGCTCGACGTGGCCGCGGGGGAGAGGATTCATCGGGCCTTTCTGCCTGCGGTGCTGAGAAATTACACCGTTACAGCGCCATGTCCACCACTCAGCAACGGAGGCTTCGAAAGTGGGGAGAGCGGGTGGCGTTTCTCAGGCGGTCTGGACCACCAGATCAGCACGGAGGCGCACGGGGGCAGCAACGCCGCTGAGCTGGGGGCCTATAATTACGCCACCCCCTGTAAAGGAGGAATCCCGGTCAACGCCTATGCCGCTGCGGAGCAATGTGTCCTGGTGCCCGAGAGCGGGTCGCCTGCCCTGCGCTTCTGGTATCGGATCAGGACTCAAGACCGTAAGGAAAGCATTCCACCGGGCAGCACAACGCCTGTGCTGAAAGACACCCTGGACGTGGTTGTGCAAGGCAAGACCATCGACCAGATCAATCCCCACCCTAACGTGGGCTGTGATACGATTTTCGATTCGGGCTGGCAACAGTTTTCGTATGACCTGAACGCCTACAGGGGTGAGAGCATCGCTGTGCGTTTCGAGGTCTGGAACAGACAGCATGACTGGTACGCTACCTGGGCATATATCGATGATGTCGAGATCCAATAAATCCGCCCTGAGCGTTATGGAGTGAAGAGGGGGAAGGACCTTGCCAGAGCTAGAAGGACGAACGATTGGAAAATATCAAAACCTGGAACGCCTGGGATGGGGCGGCATGGCGGAGGTGTATAAAGCCTACCAGCCTGGTTTGGACCGTTACGTGGCTATCAAGGTGCTCCAAACCCGTTTGGTCGAACACGGGGAAGATTTCATCAATCGTTTTAAGCGGGAAGCCAGGGCGGTGGCGGCCTTACGCCATCCCAACATCGTGCAGGTTCACGATTTCGATATTGAGGATGGCATATACTACATGGTCATGGAGTACATTGAAGGCCAAACCCTCAAAGCTCGATTGAAGGAGCTTGCTAAAAAGGGAGAGAGGATGTCTCTCTCGGAGGTGAGACGGATCGTCGATAGCCTGGCCGCCGCCCTGGACTACGCTCACCAGCGAGGGATGGTGCATCGTGACCTCAAACCGGCCAACGTTATGTTCACCAAAGATGACGAGGTGATTCTGACTGATTTCGGGTTGGTCCGTATAATGGGGGCCGCTCGTTATACCATGACCGGGGCTGTATCCGGCACACCTACGTATATGTCGCCGGAGCAATGTCAGGGAGAAGGGGGCGACAAGCGAAGCGACATTTATGCTCTGGGCATAATCCTTTACGAGTTGATCACAGGCCAGGTCCCTTACGATGCCGACACCCCTTTTGCCATCATCCTGCAACATATCAACGATCCTTTACCCCTGCCCAGTCGGATTCACTCTGATATACCAAGGAGTATCGAGCGAGTGATCCTGAAAGCTCTGGCTAAGAGTCCTGACGACCGATACCAGTCAGCCGGGAAATTGGCCGAATCCCTCAGAGTTGCTTTGGAGGCCGGAGCGGTAACGATCGCGGAACCAGAACCTATCCTGACCAAAGCCGCCACTTTTGAAGCCGTGCCTATCGCCGCTCCGACGTTGCCGGAAGCGCGGCCTGTTCCCCCGAAGAGTAAATTGAGGCCCTTTTTTATCATCGGAAGCGTCATCCTGCTCTTGCTCATCGTGGCGGCGGTTATATTCGTGCGCCCCATCATGTTTACTTCTCCGGTGGCGATGGCTACCGCGAGCGTCACCCCTTCTGCGGCGGCTACCCAGGTGACTGTTGTGGTTATGAACCCCACCGGCGAGCCTACCAATACCTTTGCTGCTAAATCGCCCACAGCAACCTCAAAACCAACTCAAGCATTCGTTACGCCTGTATTAACCGAACTTGAGCCATCCCCAACAGCCACTTTCACTGAAAGGCGCACGTCAACGCCAACCAGGACGCCGCTCCCTACGTTTACGCCTGTACGAACGCCTACGCCTGATGCCTTAGCCACTCATGAGGCCGCTGTGGTTGCCACTTTGACCGCAGAGGTGAGGATAATGGAGGCTGTGGCGGCCACAAAAGAGGCTGTGGCGGCCACTATGACCGCTCAGGCCCCCACGCCGACCGAGACCTCGACGCCGACTGACACGCCGACCGAGACCTCGACGCCGACAGAC
>DAOULT010000199.1:0-36369 GCA_034417895.1 Anaerolineae bacterium
TGACGGTAGAAGTCTCCGTGGGCAGGGAGGTGGGCGTCGGGGTGGCGGTTTGGGTTTGGGTTGCGGTCGCGGTTGGGGTGGAGGTCGGGGCCTGGGCCAGCGGCGTGCTCTCCTCGAAAACTTCCACGGTGACGAAAACCGTCGCGTTGACCCGGTTGGCAGCGTTGTAAGCCCGCACCTCCAGGGTGTAAAGTCCGGCTATCTTTGGGGTCCAGGTCTGGCGCGCCGTCAGCGATTTCTGGCCCTGGGGGGCCGGGTCGGGTTCGGCGTCCTGCCGCACGTCGTTAACCCATAGCTCCACCCTGGCTACTCCTTCGCGGTCGGTGATGGTGGAGATAACGCTGATTTCTTCCTCCACCCGAAAACTGCTCCCGCTGGCAGGCGAGTCGATGACCACCACGGGCCTCAAGCTGGTATTGGGCACGAAGGACGACACATTTTTCAGCACCACCAGGGAGATCATCAGACAGATACAGGCCGTGACTGCCAGGATACCCGCCGCCGCCAGGATGTCCACCAGACCTCTGCGCCCCTTTTCCGTGGATGGCTGCTCCTCTTCGTCTTCGTCTGTGGCCGGTTCTTCGCTCGGAGCTTTCTCAGGTAGCGGCGCCTCCGACTCATCTTCAGCGTTCTCTACGTCGTTCTTCGCTGGCTCTATCTGTCGGTCCCCTTTCTCCTCCGTTAGCAACGGGCCATATTGTACTACAAGTCTGCAAAAAAGAGAAGCGAGGAAGGCCAGGAAGCGCGTCAACGATTTGTCAGGCGGCCCTCTTCCGCTTTCACGCGGCGGATCAGGGCAGCAGCGGCCACGGCGATGGCTCCCAGTAACATCAGCCCCACAGCCAGCATCAGCCAGTGACCGATCACGTCTCGAATAAAAGCATTCAGAAGCGAACTGGCGAACGCCGCCAGAATCAGCGATATAAACTCATCGAGCGGTAGTTGCACCAACCCGTACTCAATGGATAGTGGTATGGTCACGAAGGCGATCACCAGCCCCATCACCTCCAGCCCACCGGCCATCAGCAGAGGCCACCCGATCCATTGCAACACCTGTTCCAGGCTGCGCGCCGTCAGCAGAAGGGCCAAACCCAGCAGAACCAGACAGGCCAGCCACGCCACCCAGACACTCCAGACGAAGCACCGGTAAGCCCCTCGAATCCACTCCAGCGTCTCCAGCGCCTCCGGTTCGATCTCTCCTTCCTCCAGCGCCCGCTGGAAGGAGATGTCCTGCGGCAGCGCTTCCCTCAATTCGGGCGTAGCCTCCTCGACTATTCTGTCCAGTTCCGCATCTGTCGGACGGCAATGGGGATAGTCTCCGCTAAGGAAGTCTTCCCCCGGCCCACAGGGCGGCAGCCGGGCAAACAGCTTGTGCACCGCCTCCCGTAGATTCTTAGCTATGATCTGCTCTCTCAGGTCGCTCAGTTCCAGCCGCAGTTCGGGGTAAGCTGTTCTACCCTCAAGCCAGGCGAAAACTGCATCGACGTTCTGCTCCACCTGCTGCTGCATCCAGGCCGGCGGCACCAGCGTCTCGACGGCCTCCTCCAAAGACTGCCGTCCGAGGGTGCGCTCCAGCTCCGTCACTGTTTCCTCCCCGTTTGAGTGGGTCAGTTCCTCCAGCATCACGTCTATCGCCAGTCCCGGCAGCCGGTCGTAGACCTTGTGCCGGACCGGCACCTGCTTCAGGAAGGCCGGATTGAGCAGGGTGAGTCGCAGATTCAGCATCGTCACCGCCAGCAGGAGCAACAGCACGGTGGGAATGACAAGCAGAATGGCAAGCACTCGCAGACAGGTTCGCATCTCTCTCCTCCGACTGCATCACGTTAAATGTAACTGCTGACCTGGCGCGTAGCCCCTCACTACCTGGTAGGCGTCCTAGGCCGGGGTATAAAACCTTTTCGCACGCTGCGGATATCTTCAGCCGTGACGAAAGCATCACTATCGATCTCCATAGCAATGTTCAGCACCCTCTGAAAATCTTTGCGGCTCACCACCGCCTCCAGCATCCACACCGGGCCATTTTTGCCCATAGCCACCAGTTCTGTGGCCCCATAACCGGCTTCACGCAAAGCCTGCGCAATCTCCTGGCTGGCCTTCACCGAGACCAGACGCATCGCCACAAAGCCCATGGCCATCTTCTCCTCGATAATCATGCCTATCCAGGTGCCTGCCGAAAAACCCAGGCAATAGCCTGCCACGTTCCAGTAGTTGCCCACTTCCTGGATTACCTTGCTGACGATCAGGATGAAGATCAACACCTCGAAGAAGCCCACCACGACCGAGATCAGTTTCATGCCCCGGATGGTGAGGATCGTTCTGACGGTGGTCATGGTGACGCTGAGCGTCCGAAAGAAGAAGATCAGCAAAGCTCCTAAGATCACTGCTGTATCCATAAACTTTTTTCTTTTCCCCCTTGGGTACACTAATTTTTATCTTTTAATTTCGACGCCTGTTAATGAGACGTGATCCCCTGCCATCTGCGGGCCGGAGACCGGCAATCGTGCGCCCGTCTCGGCGTTGTACAGGCCCAGGGCGATGGTGTACTGTCCCGGCGAAGCAGCCGGGTCTATGGCTATCTCGCAGGCATCCACGACGACCTCGCCGCTGATCCAGCCCGTAGTGGGTAACGTCCCGCCGCCGGGCAGGCTATCACGCTGCCCCCGGATGCGGTTATGTCCATCGAGCAGGTGCACGAAAACGGTGTAAGAGGTATCCATCTCCCCCAAAGCCTGCCAATAGAGAGTGAGATGCAGCGCCTCGCCGGGCCGGGCCACGACAGGCCGCAAATCGTAGCCCAGGAGCCTGACGCTTTCCCCCACCTGCACCTCCAGCGGATGCTCCACGGCCGGGGCTTCAAAGAGACGCTCCCGGCCCCTGACCTGGACCGTCCCCAGGGTAAGGGTCTGGCCCAGGGGCAGCAGCCCACGTCTGGCTCTCAGGGGCCGCTCGCCCCGGCGCACCTGGAGCCTGATCTGATAGAGGCCATCGGAGGCGTTGGCCGGCACTATAAGCTCAGGCCAGTCTCGCACCACCCGCCCTGCCTGCGGGGCGTTCAGTGGTTTCTCCACCTGCCCAACCATCTCGCCGTCCTCGGCCTGGAGCCATAGGGTTTGTTTGAGGTCGTCGCCGGGCGAGGCTAAAGCCTGCCACAGCAGGGCCAGCGGAACGGCGTCGCCCGGTTTGAGGGTGGCCCCTTCCGCGGGCGCATCGTAACCTACCAGACGCACTTGAGAGCCAAAGTCGATCTTCGCCCTCCGTCCCACGTCCAGGGCCTTGTCGGGAGGCAAAAGCGGCGCCCCCGGCAACTCGATGGTTCCCAAATCGGCCCTGGCTACCTCGCTTCCGTCCTCTGGCCGGTAGAGGATGACCAACGCCCGATGTGAGCCGGGCGGCGTCCCAGGCAGGAGGGCCAGATCGTAGACATCGGCCAGAGATTCGCCCCCTCGCCAGGCGCTTGTAGGGTAACTATTATGCACGGGCAGGGCGTCGGTCTGGCCCACCAAGTGGCCCTCTCCATCATCAATATTATTGTACAGGCGAGCAGAGATTTTATAATCGGCCTCGACAGGGGCCGCCGCCTGCCAGTAGAGAGTCAGGCGCGCCGTCGTCCGCCAGTGGGGAGACATGACGTCCAGATCGTAACCCCACAGGCGCAGGTTGTCGGTCAGGTCGAGGGCCAGGGGATGGCCGGGGACAGGAACGGTCGTCCGCGGCGAGTCCCGCACCTCGATAAGCGGCCCCAAGGCTGAGAGGGAGTAACGCTCGGCCAGGCCGGGCAGAGGGCGGGTCAGGTAAACAGGTCTGCCGGCGGCCAGGGCCTCAGCTATGGCCGCCAGGCGCTCCTCTTCCCGGTCGGCGGCGACGGTGACAATTTCGGGACGCAGGCCCTCGGTCTGCTGAAAGTAGCGCAGCAGGGTCATCTCGCCCAGGATGCCGATCACGGTGGCTCCTTCTTTCAGAGGTTGGCTCAGCACGTCCCGCCCATAGTCGTGCACCTCCCAGTCCTGGCTGCGATCCAGGGCCGCCAGGTTGGGGCTGAAGGCCGGCCACAGCGAGATCACGAAGCCCAGAGTCAGCACTCCGGCAGCCAGCGCGGCCAGAAGGCGACGGCCCTTATCCGCCAGCCAGCGGGTTGGCAGAGCCAGGCCCTCCCCGATCCAGAGGGCATAAATAAGGAATGAAGGGATAAAGAAAACCTCGATGTCGGCCACGCTATAGACCAGACCGAAAGCCGTGTAGACCACAAAGGCCGTTCCCGTCAGGGCAAAAGCTTTGGGCCGCCGGCGGAGCAGGGCCAGCGCCCCGATAAGTCCCAGGCTCAGCCCTATCCACCCGAATTGATCGCCAAACAGCTCCAGATAAAAAGCCAGGGGGCGGCTTTGCTGGAGAGGGTTTCCGCTGATAAAAATTCCGTAGCCGCTGGCCGTGACCTGATGGACGAATCCGGCCAGGGTGTTGCGATAGCTGCCATCCAACGAGGTGGTGGACAGGCCCCGGATGGGGATGTAAAGATAGAGCAGCAAGGGAAGCAGACCCACCCCGGCCAGTCGGGCCAGGAGCCGAAAGTCGCGGAGGAGACTTTTATCGAGCAGCCAGAGGTAGAGGGCCAGGGCCGGTAGTAACAAGAGCATAGAGCGATGATGGGTAAGGCTCAAACCATAGACGAAAAAGACAAGCAATAAGGAGAAGGGGCCTGCTGCCTGCTGCTCATTACTTGCTGCTACATTCAGGAGTAAGCACAGCAGCAGGGCCACGAACGCGCTGTTGAGAGTGTACACCTCGGCGATGGTGGCCTGCGACCAGAAGACGGGAGATATAGCCAGGCTGGTGGCCGCCAGCAGAGCCGCCAGACGATGGTTGGTGAGCAGCCGCTCGATGGAATAGATAAGGGCTACCGTCAAAGCGGCAAAGAGGGCCGACATCAGATTGACCCTGTAAGCCACGTCGCCCACGGGGATAAAGGTGAACAGCCTGCCTAGCAAGGTGTAGAGAGGATAGCCAGTGGGGTGAGCGATGCCCAGCGTGGGGCAGACCAGTTGAAACTCCAGGCTGTCGTCGAAGATGGTAGCCACCGAAGGGGCCAGGGTGCGCCCGTATAAAGCGAAGCTGGCTCCAAAAAGGGCCAGGGCTAGCACCAAATCCAATCTTCTTTTAATAAATCCTTGCCCGGTCTTCATCGGGACTACCAGCCCACCTCCTACGCGGGTGTTCCCATGATACCACAGAGAGAGCCTTCTGGCAACTTAACTTGTAATATCCGACACCTTCTGGTAAAATACGATAGGGAAGTGAAAATGGTCAAAAAATTCTCCAACGTCAAGCTGATCGACTTTGACGACGAAGGTTATCAACGCTATGTCGCTCCTTTCCTGCTGGCCCGGAAGAGATGGAAACCGGGGGCCATATCGGCCCGCTCCAGGTTCGGGTACGAGGTAGAGGAGGTCATCCGGGTCTGGCTGGCGGAACACACCACCCTTGTCCCTGAGAGAGTGTTACAGTACACCGAGTGGGGCCATGGTCGCCAGGCCAGGAACTATCGTGAACTGGACGCCGTCGAACAGCGGCCCGACGGCCTCTTCTTTTACGAAATCAAAGCCAGCCGCAGCGCCCAGAGCTTACGGCGGGGTATCGCCCAGGTGAAAAAGACCGGACACATCCTGTCCACGGCCTTCAAGGGGGTCAAAGGGTTCATCTTTTTCGTCTGCACCGACGCAGAAGTCCTGCCCGAACTTCAAGTCGTCATCGAAGAGACGGAGGGCGTCTCCTTGCTGGCCTCCTTCCAGGAGCGCGAAACCTGGCCTGAGCCTGTCGGGGTGCTGGTGCTGAGCGTGGCCGATATCGTAGCCATCGCCGGCGAAGAGGCTCTGACCCTGGAGTGGGAGGATGAAGAAGGAGAGGAGTTGGAGATCGAGCCTGAAGAAGAAGAGTGGGTAGAGGATTGGCGCACCTATCAGGCTCAGGTGGAGGAGGAAGAAGTAGGGGCTTTGGGCGCGGCTTTGTTGGCCGCTCTCGAAGAGAAAAAAGATGAGGACTGATCGATAACGGCAGAACCATCTTGGATAGGAAGCCGATCTATGGTACAATGGACTCTATGAATGGGACGTGGCAGGTGGCAGGCCATGAGTGGGCCGTGGAATTACTGAAGCGTAGTGTGGCGGATGGGCGGGTAGCACACGCTTACCTTCTGCTTGGGCCGCCCCAGATAGGCAAAAGGACGCTGGCCCTGAACTTCGCCCAGGCCCTCAACTGCCAGGCTCAGGAGCAGGATAGACCCTGCGGCCAGTGTCTATCCTGCCACAAGATCGCTCACGGCACCCATCCCGACGTGCGCCTCGTCGAAGGAGAAGGAGGGACGCTCAAAATCGACCAGATACGGGGCGTGCAGCGCGAAGTGTCCTTTTCCACCCACGAGGGACGCTGGAAAGTTTACATCCTGCGCCAGATGGAACAGGCCACCACCGAGGCGGCCAATTGTCTGCTCAAGACCCTGGAGGAGCCGCCCCCTCAGGTGGTCCTTATCCTGACGGCCACGACGGGCGAGGCTCTGTTGCCGACCATCGTTTCGCGCTGTCAGGTGCTCCCTCTGCGGCCCCTGCCGCTGGACGAGGTGCGGCAAGCCCTGGCAGAACGGTGGAGTATCGAGCCTGAGCGGGCCGAACTGCTGGCCCGGCTGTCAGGCGGTCGGTTGGGTTGGGCGGTCGAGGCCGACGAGACCACCCTGAAGCGGCGACAGACACGCCTGGCGGAACTGGCAGAGGTGCTCACTCAAGGAAGGGTGGAGCGCCTGGCTTACGCCTATCAGCTTAGCCGCGCCTCCCGGCCAGACGAGGAGATTCTGGGGCTGTGGCTGAGTTGGTGGCGCGATCTGTTTTTGATCAAGGTCGGCTGCCCGGCCCAGATTACCAACATCGACTGCCAGGCTCTTTTACAATCCCAGGCAGGAACTTACACTCTCCTCCAGATAAAGGATTGTATCCGCCACATTCAGGCGGCGGTCCAGCAGTTAGGTGATAACGTCAATCCCCGTCTGGCCCTGGAGGGTTTGATGCTGAAGCTACCACATCAGCATCCGTTCAGATAGATAAGGAGGCGAGAGCTGGTTAGCTCTCTAAACATACCATGCCCAAAGTAGTAGGTGTTCGTTTCAAGTCGGTTAGCAAGATTTATTACTTCGATCCGAACGGGTTCGAGGACCTGGAAGCGGGCGACTACGTCATCGTGGAAACGGCCCGTGGACGGGAGGTAGGGCGGGTGACCACCGCCCCCAGCGAGGTATCGGACGAAGAGGTGGTCGGCCAGTTGAAGCCGGTTGTGCGTCGGGCCATACCCTGGGACCTGGTGCAGATGCAAACTTTCCGGGGGCGCGAACAGGAGGCCCTGACCCGCTGCCGGGAGAAAGTGGCCGAATACAATCTGCCTATGAAAATGGTTAAGGCCGAGTACAGTTTCGACGGTAGCCGCCTGGTTTTTTACTTCACAGCCGAAAAAAGGGTCGATTTTCGGGTGTTGGTCCGCGACCTGGCTAAAACCTTCAGAACCAGGATCGAGCTGCGCCAGATAGGGGTGCGCGACGAGGCCAAACTGCTGGGCGGGCTTGGCCCCTGTGGCCGTCCTCTGTGCTGCGCCTCTTACCTCAGCGAGTTCAGTCCCGTTTCCATAAAAATGGCTAAACAGCAAAACCTGCCCCTCAGCCCCATGGAGATATCCGGTTTATGTGGGCGGCTGCTCTGCTGTCTGGCCTACGAAAATGATTACTATTGCGAGGCCAAGCAAAAGCTGCCCAAGCTCGGGGAGATAGTCGTCACCCCGCACGGACGGGGCAAGGTCACCGGCCTCAACGTTCTTAAAGAGACGGTCGAAGTGGAGATGGAAAGCGAAGCGACCATCGAGGTGGCGGCCAGCGAGATAAAACCCCTCACAGAACCAAAAAAGGCCCACCCACGCCCCTCGCGCCGCCGCCGAAGAAAAAAATCAACTCCGTAGCTCAGCCGCACTGAAATTTCTGAGAGGGAAATGTCAATGCCTCTACTGTTACGTATCTTCTTCGCTTTCGCCAAGGTCGGTATCTTTGGCTATGGGGGGGGGCCATCCATGATCCCCCTCATCCAGGAAGAGGTGGTGGACGTTAACGGCTGGCTGACCACCGAGGAGTTCGTCGATGCCCTGGCTATGGGCAACTCTCTGCCGGGGCCTATCGCCACCAAGATGTCGGCCTACGTCGGCTACAAATTGGCTGGTGTGCCTGGTTCCCTGGCCGGCGTGTCAGGCATCGCGGCCCCCTCCATGATCTTGATGCTCGTCCTGGCCGTCTTCTTTCTCAAGTATAAGGATATCCCCAAAGTCCAGGCCACCCTCAAGGCCGTGCGCCCGGCGGTGGTGGCGCTCCTGGCTCTGGTCGTCTACGAAATTTTCCCTAAGTCGGTCGCTTCCTGGGATACGGGTCTGATCATGCTCGTGACCTTCGTTTTAGTGACTTTCCTGAAGGTTCACCCTGCCCTGGCTATCCTGGGGGCGGCCATCCTGGGGCTGGTCGTCTATTAGGGCAGATACAGTTCATTGCTGAGCCGTCTGTCACGCACCTCGACGGCCATCTGGATAAACTCGGCCAACAGCCTGGCTCCCAGGTCTTCCTCCGTGCGCAGGCGCACCGACACTGTGTCATTCTCCTTCTCGCGGTCGCCGACGACCAGCATGTACGGTATCTTCTGCAACTGAGCATCGCGTATCTTGGCCTGCATCCGCTCGCTGGAGTCGTTGATCTCGGCCCGCAGGCCCTCAGCTTTCAGCTTGTCCAGCACCTCCTGTCCGTAGTCGAGGTGTCGGTCGGCGATGGGAATGATCATCACCTGTACCGGGGCCAGCCAGACCGGGAAGGCGCCTGCATACTGCTCTACCAGACAGGCCATGAACCGCTCCATCGAACCGAGAACGGTGCGATGCACCATCACCACGCGGTGCTCCTGCCCGTCCTGCCCCACGTAGTTGATGTCGAAGCGGTCGGCCAGGTTGAAGTCTACCTGGATGGTTGGCCCCTGCCAGCCGCGTCCCAGGGCGTCTTTCATTTTAATGTCGATGGCCGGGCCGTAGAACTTGGCTTCGCCGGGCATGAGAGTGCATTCCAGACCCATCGTCTCCAGGGCCTGCTCCAATGCCCCCTCGGCCAGTTCCCAACGGCTATCCTCGCCGATGTACTTATCCTTGTGGGCCGGGTCGCGCACCGACAGTTCGATCAGGTAGTCCTCAAAACCGAATGAACTTAGCATGTGCTGAGATAATTCTATGACGCCGATTATCTCGTCCTGGAGTTGATCGTTGCGGCAGAATATGTGAGCGTCGTCCTGGGTGAAACCTCTGACCCGCAAAAGCCCGTGTAATACCCCAGACCGCTCGTAGCGGTAGACCGTGCCCAACTCGCCCCAGCGCAGGGGCAGATCACGGTAGCTGCGCGTCTGCGTCTTGTACATCAGCATGGCGAAGGGGCAATTCATGGGCTTGAGCAGGTAGTCTACCCCATCGACGTCCATCGGCGCGTACATGCTCTCGCGGTAGAAATCCAGGTGACCGCTGATCTGCCACAGGTCGGCCTTGCCGATGTGGGGGCTGTAAACGATGTCGTAGCCGCGCTTACGATGCTCTTCGCGCCAGAAGTTCTCGATAAGCTCCCGCACCAGAGCGCCCTTGGGGTGCCAGTAGATCAGGCCGGCCCCGCCTACCTCGTGGGTGCTATAAAGGTCAAGCTCGCGGCCCAGGCGGCGATGGTCGCGGCGTTCGATCTCCGCCAGTTTATGCAGGTAAGCTTCCAACTCCTCTGCCGCAGACCAGACCGTGCCATAGATGCGTTGTAACATCGGATTACGCTCATCGCCCAGCCAGTAAGCGCCCGCCACCCGCAGCAACTTAACCGCGTCGGGGTTGATCTGGCCCGTGTTTTCCAGGTGCGGGCCGCGGCACAGATCCGTGAACGAGTCGTGAGTGTAGATGGATAGCTTATCGGCCCCTGCGCTGAGGGCTTCTTCCTCTTCGAGCGTTTCGCCGGCCATCAGGCGGTCGATCTGTTCCAGCTTATAAGGCTGGCTGGCAAACAGTTCCCTGGCCTCCTCGACCTCGACATCCCGGTGGACAAAGGGATATTTGCCCTTGATGATCTCCTTCATCCGCGCCTCGATCTGGGGCAGGTCTTCCGGCGTCAGGGTGCGGGGCAGCTCGAAGTCATAGTAGAAGCCATCTTCGATGGGCGGGCCGAAAGCCAGCTTGCCCTCCGGGAACATCTCCAGCACCGCCTGAGCCATCACGTGCGCCGTAGAGTGGCGCACCCGTTCCAAATCACCATTATGTTCAGCCATTGTCTTTCTCCTTTAGCTTTAATTCCGAATTTTGCCTCACCTCAGTAGGGTCGTCGTCCACAGGCACTATCCTCCCTTCGATCTGGCTGGCCCCGCTAAAAACAAAAACCCCTCGCTCCTGGGGCGAGAGGTTAATCACGCGGTTCCACCCAGGTTCGTCAACGAATGAACCATTGACGCCCTCACCTGTGGCCTGTAACGGAAGCCAGCCGGGGGGCCATACTCGGGTCTGAACCCTTTGAGGCCCCCACTCACGGGTGGTTTTCCCGACCTTCCAGCCAGGGAGGCTTTCAGCCCATGACCTCCTCTCTCTGTGACCTTGCCAGCCGGTACTCGTCCCGGTCAACGCGTTTATGCTATCTCACTGTGTCTATATTTTACCACAGGATGGGCGAAAAAGGCAAATTCAGGCAGTCGAGCCGGAGGTAGTCGGCTGCAAAAAGTGTGGCTGGCTTTTGGGGGCGATACGAACTTGATACGGCTCAAAAAGGGGATAAAGGCTTTGTGCCCTTTGTGCTCTTGGTGGTTATAAATTGAGGGCGACATCCGTGACCAAAATGGGTAAAGTCAAAAAAAGCCGGGGTACACACCCCGGCCTCATCTTTGCCACGTCATATCTTCGGCGTTTCGGCGTTATACGGGACGGTATTCTCCTTCCACCACGTCCTCGCCTGCTCCGCCTTCGCCTTCACCGCCCGGAGGTGGTGGGGGCGGTGACCCGGCGGCCTGGGCTTGTTGTTCGTACATCTGCTGGGACATGGCGTAGCTGGCCTGTTTGAGTTCTTCCATGGCGTTGCGGATGCGGGACACATCGTCGCTCTGCATGACCCGCTTTACTTCAGCGATCTTGCCCTCAATGGCTGTGCGGTCGGCGTCCGAGACCTTGTCGCCCATTTCGCGCAACATCTTCTCCATCTGATAGACCATAGAGTCGGCCTGGTTGCGGGCTTCGACCAACTCCTTACGTCGCTGATCCTCAGAGGCGTGGCGGCGCGACTCCTCCACCAGGCGATCCACCTCGTCCTTGGAGAGATTGGTGGAGGCGGTGATGGTGATCTTCTGCTCGCGGCCGGTAGCCTTGTCCTGGGCCGAAACGTTGAGGATGCCGTTGGCGTCGATATCAAATGTGACCTCGATCTGGGGTATACCGCGCGGCGCCGGCGGGATACCCTCCAGTCGGAAGCGACCCAAAGTCATGTTATCGGCGGCCATAGGGCGTTCCCCCTGAAGGATGTGGATATCCACCGCCATCTGGCTGTCCTCCGCCGTGCTGAAAATCTCGCCCTTGCGCACCGGGATGGTGGTGTTGCGCTCGATGAGGGGGGTCATTACCCCGCCCAAAGTCTCCACCCCCAGGGTGAGGGGGGTCACATCCAGCAGCACCACGTCGGTGACCTCGCCCGCCAGCACCCCGGCCTGCAAGGCCGCTCCTACGGCCACCACCTCGTCGGGGTTGACGCCCTTGTGAGGCTCCTTGCCGCCAGACAGCTCGCGCACCAGGTTTTGGATCATGGGCATGCGGGTGGCCCCTCCGACCAGCACCACTTCCTTGATATCTCTGGCCGTAAGCCCGGCATCCTCCAGAGCCCGCTTGAAAGGCCCGACGCAACGCTGCACCAGGTCTTCGGTCAACTGCTCCAGTTTGGAGCGGGTGAGGGTCATCTGTAAATGTTTGGGCCCTGAGGCGTCGGCGGTGACAAAGGGCAGGTTGATCTCCGTCTCGGCCATGCTGGAAAGCTCGATCTTGGCTTTTTCCGCCGCCTCTTTGAGTCTCTGCAAGGCTTGTCGGTCGCCGCGCAAATTGATACCCTGGTCCTTCTTGAACTCATCGGCGATGTAGTCCACCACTCGCTGATCCCAGTCGTCGCCGCCCAGGTGGGTGTCGCCGTTGGTGGACTTGACTTCCACCACCCCTTCGCCGACCTCCAGGATGGACACATCGAAGGTGCCGCCCCCCAGGTCGAAGACCAGGATGGTCTCCAACTCTTTTTTGTCCAGACCATAGGCTAGAGAAGCGGCCGTCGGCTCGTTGATGATGCGCAACACCTCCAAACCGGCGATGCGCCCGGCGTCTTTGGTAGCCTGACGCTGGGAGTCGTTAAAGTAAGCGGGGACGGTGATGACCGCCTGACGCACTGGCTCGCCCAGATAGGCTTCCGCATCCTGCTTCAGTTTTTGCAGGATCATGGCCGAGATTTCCTGGGGCGTGTATTCTTTATTCGTCTGGGGGATGTACACCCGGGCGTCGCCCTGAGAGCCTTCTGTTACTTTGAAGGGCACCATTTCGCGCTCCACCGCGGTTTCGTCGTAGCGGCGGCCCATGAAACGCTTGATAGAAAACACGGTGTTTTCAGGGTTGACCACGGCCTGACGTCGCGCCGTCTGGCCCACCAGACGTTCGCCTGTCTTGGTAAAGGCCACCACCGAGGGGCATAGCCGTCCTCCCTCGGAGGTGGTGATAACCGTCACATCGCCCCCTTCCATAACAGCAGCAACCGAGTTCGTTGTGCCTAAATCTATTCCTATAATTTTAGACATATAACTTCCTCCTTAGGCAATTAGCGCAGATTTAAGATGGTTCAATCCCCGGGGGCGGTTATTTTTCCTTCAGGAGTGAGACTCGGAGTGAAGCTCGCTTTCTCCGCTTCGATCCCGGCGCTCAAGAGCTGCTTTGGGGCGCTCCTCGCGCACCAGAGCTACTTTATCGCCAGGTTGGGGGAGATTGGAGTAATCGCATTCGCAGGGACCACCCCGACTGCACCCCAGACAGCAATAAGCTACCCCGTCAATGACAGTCGGTTGCCAGCGTATCTTGATGCCGCAATTAGCGCACACTATCTCCCCGTCCATTTCTCAATCCTTCCCGAGAATTTTGCGCTTCCAGTATAATCAACTAATGTTAGAATAACGCTAGAAGAATGTTAGAGTTTTGTTAGAGTTTCGGGCCTGAGAAAACTGGGGGGAGCGCTGAGTCCCCAAAAACGAAGACCGGGATGTTTTTACAGCACCATCCCGGCCTTTGGATAACCAGTCAGCCGGGTTATCTTCTCTCTTTTTTGCTCTCTAACTCGGAGATGGCGTTCAGGAGTCTTTGCACCACCATCTTCACGCTATTTCTATCAGTAGCCACGCAGGGCAATATTTCTTGTTCGATCTTCAACGCCTTACCTATCTCCTCCGGTTTGAGCGCCCCAGGCACATCTTGTTTGTTGGCGGCCACCACGTAAGGGACCGTCTCCTCATACTGCTGGAACAAATTGAGGATGCGTTCCACTTCGTCGAGGGTTTCGGGCGTAGTAGAGTCCGCCAGCACGATGAAACCGTCCATTTCCTGGGAAAGGATATCCCACATGAAATCGAAGCGTTTCTGCCCTGGAGTGCCGAACATGTGAAGCACCAGGTCGCCCAGCGCCACCCGTCCGAAGTCCATCGCCACAGTCGTTTCTTCTTTGACGGCCAACAACGGATTGGTGATCTTACGTTCGGTGCTGACCACTTCGATCTCACTTATGGCTTTGATAAAGGCCGTTTTGCCAGCGTTGAAAGGCCCTGTGACCACAAGTTTCAACGTTCGTCTCATAACTTCACCTCAGTTTTTCTAGCTCCCCACTTAAAGGCGGGGAGACTTAAGGTACAGGAGGGGACAAACCATCGCCGCAAGCGATGACGTTAGGCCCCGCGCTCCTGCTCCAGTATTTTGTATGAAAACCCGCCCTCTAAACGATACGGCTTAGATCCTCAACGGCCCGTCTCATATCGAGCAGGATCAGCCCTAGTTTAGCATCCTTACGGGCCAGAACGGTGAGAACGGCATCCTCACCCACAGACATCAGAAAGACATAGCCATTATCGCCTCGAATATAAACCTGGTCAAGATAACCTCGTCCCAGTTCGGCAGCGATACGTTCTCCCAGGGAGAGCATGGCGGCCGACATAGCCGACACCCGGTCCTCCTCTACATCGGCTGGCAGGGCCGAAGCCATAATCAGGCCATCCACGCTGACAACGGCAGAAGCCTCTATATCTGCCGCGCCGGCTTGCAAATCCCGCAGGCGATTCACCATCTGTTGTGTTCTTGATATGCTACTCATTGTCTGCGGCTCCTTCCTCCTTTCGGCATAATTCACTACACTCTGGGTTTCCCTAGCTCGATATCATCATCTGCGTGGTGATGTCCCAGGCAGGTTATGACCAAAATAGATACCCGTCCCCTCCGACCCTGAGCGGGTGGAAGGCTCTTCACGTTGTTAAGTTACCACAAATTTGCGTTAATGTCAAGGACGCCTAGCGCAGCACGCGCTCGTTGCCCACCCTTTTGGTCACCTTGCGTTCATCCAGGTGTTCCATGAGCGCCAGGGCGTATTTGCGGCTGGCCCCGAACATATCCCGCACCTGAGCGATGGTGACGTTCCCCTCCTTTTCGATGTGAGCGATCACTCTGTCCACCATCTCGCTGTAGGTAGGCGTCGGAAAAATAACGTCCTCGCTGACTTTGATCAGGATCTCTTGCTCCAGCAGGGCGTTCAGCGCCTCGGCCCCGACCAGGGCCTCGCTCTCGGCCACCGAAGGGGTGGCATAGGGATTCTCCCTGAAGAGGCTCAGGAGACGCTCCACCTGACGCTGCTCCTCAGGGCTGAACTTTACAGCGTGATGCGGCAGACGGATGATCCCTTTTTCCTCCACCAGTTGTCCGTCCTCGGCGGCTCTGACCACGATCTCATTAAAAAGCCGGGTGGAAAGGGAGCGCAGACGCCGCCCCAGGCGACTTTTCAACTCTTCGCGGGGCATACCCTGGCGCAGCCGGTGACGCTGGTGATACTCGCTCAGAGCGGCGCTTATGTGCTGGCCGAGAGCCTGCCAGCCTGAGGCGGAGATTAGATGGTCGGCGCTGGTGGTCGGGGTCTCGATAGTAGCGACGGTACTGCCCAGGATGAGAATCTGGCCTTCCGCAAGCAGGGTGTGCAGGGCCTGAGTAGCTTCCTCGGCTGGCAGTCCGCAACGCTTGAGCAACTGGCGCGTCTCACCAGGCTGGTCGACTTCCAGGGAATGCAGCAGGATGTCCTCAGGGGTGCCGTGGGCCAGGGCCTCCAGCCGGGCGATGATCTCCGGGCGAAAACGCCGCCAGCGACGGGGATGAACGTTGATCACCAAGCCCCCGCCCACGGTCAAGCTGGGCGAAGGACGGCGGATGATGAACCGATCGCTCCTGACCAGGATGGCCGGTTCGGCCAAACGCAACTGGGCCCAACCTGTCTGACCTGGGGCCAGGGTCTCACTATCCAGCAGTCTCACGGTAGCCCGCATCTCGGCTGCGCCGCTGAAGAAATCGACCTTAGTGTTGTGTTTGAGGGGAGCGGGGGCGTCGGCCAGATAACGCAGGTGCACGTCGATGAGGCGGGTGGGCGTCAACCAGCCTGGAGCGCTTATCACTTCTCCTCGTCGCAACTCGTCTTTGCTCACCCCCGTCAGGTTGATAGCCACCCGGCTGCCGGGCACAGCCACCTCAATTTTCTGTTTGTGGGTCTGTAGGCCCCGAATGCGGGCCTTCAACCCGGAGGGCAGGATCTCGACTTCCTGTCCCACGCTGAGGTGTCCATCGACCAGGGTGCCTGTCACCACCGTGCCAAAACCGGAGATGGTGAAAACCCGATCGATGGGCAGCCGCGGATGTCCCAGGTCCGGTCGAAGCTCGGCGTGGCTTAGAACCCGCTCCAACTCGTCCACAAGATCGGATAGCCCCTGGCCCGTTTTGGAAGAAACGGGAACGACGGGGGCCTCAGCCAGACAGGTGCCTGCCAACTCGTCGGCCACCTCGGCCATGACCAGTTCCAGCCATTCTTCGTCCTCGACCAGGTCCAGCTTGGTGATGGCTATCACCCCACCTTTGACCTGGAGCAGATCGAGGATAGCCAGGTGCTCGCGTGTCTGGGGCATGACCCCTTCGTCAGCGGCGATCACGAACAGGGCGGCGTCGATGCCTCCCACTCCGGCCAGCATGTTCTTGATGAAGTCTTTGTGACCGGGCACATCGACGATGCCCACCTCCTGGCCGCCGGGTAGAGTCAGCCAGGCGAAGCCCAGATCGATAGTCATCTCCCGTTCTTTCTCCTCTTTGAGCCGATCGGGATCGATGCCCGTCAGGGCCTGCACCAGAGCCGATTTACCGTGATCCACGTGTCCGGCGGTACCGATAACGCGCACCCTGAATCTCCTTTACAGTTAGGGCTGCTCTAGGGTTTCCGACTCTAACTGAGGCCGGTCGGCACGAATAATTTCCTCACTCTCTCGTTCACGCCTCAGTGGTATCTCTCCAGCCGGTTTGCGCAGGCGCTTTTCCAGTTCCCTGACCCAGTTTTGGGTCTCGGCGGCGCGATGAGAGGCATACGCCTCTTCGATTCTCCACAGAGCTTCGACCTGAGTACAATTCTCCTCGACCAGCGTTTCCAATTGAGCCAGGCGCGTGGCCTGCGCGGCCTCATATTTCCGCTGGTCTTCCCGCGTACTTTTCCGCTCCAGTTCGTGTCGCTTCCAATGCTTTTCGTTCTCCGCCTGCCACTCAGCCCATTCTCGTTTGTGACGCTCTTCGGCCAGGCGTTGCAACTCCGCGACCTGATTCTGCTCTCGCTTGAGCCTGTCCTCGAACTGTTGCAGGGAAGCCAGCGCTTGTCTGGCAAGTTCGGATTGTTCCGAAGCCGCCTGCACCCGATTGGCGTATCCCTCCATACGTCGGCGTTGAGCATCGAACTCCTGCGTCCATTCGCTCATCTGACGTTGACGCTGCTGTTCCGCCAACTGCTGGCTTTCGACGAAGCGTTGCTGATCACGTTTGCTGGTGTCCCGTCCTTCTCGCAGGTCGCTCATCAGCCCCTCGTTGCGGCGGGCCACTTCCTCGATAAGTTGCATCTTGCTGGCCTGGCTCTCGGTCCGTTTGAGTATCTCCGTAATTTCCTGTTGCAACTCAGCGATACGGCGCACGTTATGGTGCCCCTGTTCTTTCAGATAGGACAGAGCACTCTCTCGATCATCTTTATCTTTTTTGATACCTATTATATCCTGTTGCAATCTCAAAACCAGCTCGCTCAAGCGCTGTTCCTCGGCCCGCTTGGCTCGGAACTCGTCGTCGTAGCGCGGGATGCTTTGCAGCTCTTTTTTGATCTCGTTCATAGCTTTGATTTGAGCGTCGCGGTCCACCTGCCCCCTCAGGGCGGCTTCTCGTTCCGCCTGTTGAGAACGTTCTTCGTATTGCTTGAGCAGCAACGTGACCTCGTTTTTGAACTGTTCCAGGGCTTTTTCCACCTGGGAGAGCCTGACCAGTTGAGCCTGAACACTGGTCAAACGCCCCTCTAAATCCTGGAGCCTTTTAGCCTGCTCGGTCATCTCTTTGGTCTGGTCGGTGAGGCGCTGCTCCAGCCTGACCAATTCCGCTTTATCGCGTCGGCGCTCCTCGTCCATCCAGTTCACCATCTGGCTAAGCTGCGTTAAATCCATGGCCCCTCTCCCTCCGATTTTTCCTTTACGCCTCCCCTCCATATTTAATTTTATTGTACTCGATGTGTTCAAAAAGCGCAAAGCTAAAACCAATGACCACCACGATCAGATCAATGACCTGCCCCACCCGCCAGGAGCCGAGGTAAAGGGTTTCGTCGCCGCGGCTGAATTCCAGGAAAAACCCCCCGCCAAAATAAAGGAGAAGGTAGACGAAAAAAACCAGGCCGGGTTTAAGCGTCTTGCGGCCCACGAGCAGCAGCAGGGCGAAGATAAGCAGGCTCCAGACGCTTCCCACGACCTGGGTGGCAAAACGAAGGGCGCTGATTCCATAGATATCGGGTAGATTGCAGGTCAGAAAACCTGCGCCTTCCAGACCGTAGGCGCAACCGCTGGTCAGGCAGCCCAACCAGCCCAGAACCCCACCCAGAGCCAGACTCAGGGCCGCCACGTCTGCCAGCAGCCAGAAGGAGAGCCTGTTGAGCGCGGCATAGACCACAAGGGCTAACACCCCGCTCACAAAAGCGCCCTGAAAAGCCAGCCCTCCTTTCCAGAGGTGGAAAACCTCCTTCGGGTGGGCCGAGAAATAGACCCAGTTCAGGATCACGTACTGTAACCTGGCGCCCACAATGCCGGCCATGACGGTGTAAAAAGCAGCATCGAGGGCCGTCGCCGGTTTAAGTGAACGCCGCTGTCCCTCCCAACAAGCGACGGCCAGACCACAAACCAGGCCCAGATTGAGGAGAACGGTATAGGAGTAAACCGTAACAGGGCCAAGACGCCATAGCACAGGGTGCATATCTACTCCTGGAGTCCCTCGATAATATGCGCATACTTGTCGGCCAGACCTTTGGCCTGAGTGGTGGAGAGGGATTCGGCGTAGATGTGGAAGATGGGCCGGTCCGGGTCGGGCAGGATCAAAACCCACTCCTCACCCAGCATGATCTTGATGCCGTCGATCAATTCGGCCCGATGATCCTTGTACTGTTCGTTCAACAAGCGCATGACCGTGCCTTTGGCCTCCCAGGGGCACGACACTTCTCGCTTGGTCATAAAGTAGGGCGGCAAAGAGGAGATCACTTCAGACAGTTTGGTCCTTTGGATAGCCAGAAACTCTAACAGTTTGGCGACGGCCATCATGCCATCCACGGCGGCCTGGAACTGAGGGAAAACAAAATTGCCGTCGCCATCGGCGGCCATAATCACTCCTTCCTGGGTGCTGGCTTCCATCAAATCATGCGGATCGACTTTGGTGTATACCACCTGGCCGTTGTGTTGAGCGGCGATACGCTCAAAGATGGTCGGCTGGTTGACGGGCACCACGATCGTGCCTCCGCCGGCTGCTCGCAGGGCCAGCACGGCCATCGCCGCCGCCAGAGTAGTGTCCGGCACAACCTCCCCGCCATCATCGACCACGAAAATTTTCTCCCCTCCCACGTCGAGCCTGACCCCCAGAGTGGTGTGCAACGCGGAGCAGATAGTAGCCAACTGTCGGACGGCCTGCTCGAACTCTTCCGGCTGGATGGACATCCTGGTTTCGTCGATAGAAGCATTGAGCGCCACCGTGTTGCAGCCCAGAGCAGTCAGGATAGAAGGCAACACCAGGGAGGTGGGAGCGCTGGCGTAGTCCACCACCATGTAAAAGTGGGCCTCACGGATGGCCTCGGCCTCGATGATCTGCATGAACCCGGCTGTATAACGCTCGATAGGCTGCGGGAAATAATCGATGGTGCCAATCTCGTCCAGGTACACCCGCCGAAAATCCTCGCGGAAGAATATGCGCTCGATCTCTCGTTCGGCTGTCTTACTGAGGTTTAAGCCCTGTGCGTCCATAAATCGGATATCCACCACCCGCTGGTCGTAAGGGGACAGCCGGATGTTTATGCCGCCTATAGCCCCGCTGGCCCTGGTGATGTACCGAACCACAGGGATGGGCATCGTTCGTAGATCGGCCACGTTGATGCCGGCCGAAGGCAGGCCCGATATCACCGCCCTTTTGATCATGCGGGGGCTGCGATGGGGGTCACGGTTGATAGTGACCGTTGCCTTTTTGGGCAGGGTGGCCCCGAAGGCCGCTCCCAGCCGGGCGGCGAACTCAGGGGTGAGGTCCACGTTGACTACCCCGGTGACCCCGAACCGCCCGAAAAGGACCCGTCTTCCCTGGGAGCCCCAGATAATGCTGGATTTGACCGTCGCTCCTGCTTCCACCTCCTTCTCCGGCCAGATTTTGACGTTAGGGTGGATCACCGCCCCGCTGCCGACAAGGCTGCCGTCCCCGATGACTGCTCCTTCGAAGACCACCGCCTTGCTTTTGAGGTTGCACTGCCGACCCACAATGGCTCCTCTCAACTCCACCCCTTCGCCGATGTAGGAGTTGCGCCACACAATGCTACGGTCGATGTGAGCACGATTGTCCACCACAGTGTGATCACGGATGGCTGTCGGGCCGTGAACGACCACCCCGCCCTTGATCTTGACTCCGTAGCCCAGGAAGATCGGGCCATAAAGACGGGCATCAGGGGCAATCTCTACTTCCTCCTCACACCAGATGCTGCCCCCAATATGTTGACCCAACTCGCCCACCTGCACTTTACCGGCCAGGACATCGCTGTTGGCCCGCATGTACTCCTTGATGTCACCCACGTCGCACCAATAACCCGAAGCGATATAACCGAAGAGAGGCTCGTTTTTTTCCATCAACATCGGAAAGAGATCCTTGCTGAAGTCAAAGGGGATATCTGCCTCGAAGTGACTCAAAGTATCAGGTTCGAGGACGTAGATACCGGTATTGACCGTATCGGAGATGACTTCTCCCCAACTGGGCTTTTCCAGGAATTGCTGAATGCGGCCCTCGTTATCGACGATGATCACCCCATACTCCAGAGGGTTGGGCACGCGGTAAAGGGTAATGGTAGCCATCGCTCTCCTGCCCTGGTGAAAATTGATGATATCCCGCAAATTGAAGTCCGTCACCGCATCTCCGCTGATAACCAGAAAAGTCTCGTCCAAAAGGTCCTGGGCATTTTTCACGCTGCCGGCCGTACCGAGAGGAACGTTTTCGATTGAATACTGAATGTTAAGGCCTATACTCTGACCATCACCAAAATAATCCTGAATGGCATCGGCAAAATATTGGACCGTGACTACCACGTCGGTGATGTCATGTTTCTTCAACAGGTGCAAGATATGGCCCATGACGGGGCGGTTGACCATCGGGACCATAGGTTTGGGCCGGCCTACGGTCAGGGGTCTCAGTCGTGAGCCGGCCCCTCCGGCCATGACCACTGCTTTCATTTTTTCCCTCCAGATACACTGCCACCTTCCAGGTAGTCTCTCAGAAACCAGGGTTTTGCTAAAAACCCTGGTTTCTTCCAACTTACGAGAGCGGCAAACTCACTACCTGCCCCCCGGCCCTGGCGCTGCGATAGACGGCCTCTGCCAATTCTACGGCCTGGTAGCCATCCTGAGCAGTGACCGCCGGCGGGTTCTCTCCCAGCAGGGCGGAAACAAAAAGCCAGTCTTCCTCACGATACCCCCACTTCTCCTCTGTGGAGAGCTGGAAATAATCGCGGGTGGTGACCATCTGCTTCAGACCGGGCGAATAAGTCACCTTTTCCATCTCCTCGGTCACGATCTGGGCGTGCTTGCCATAAAGCTCGATGCGCTCGAAGGGAAAAGCCCAGGAAGTGTGGGCCGACGAGGAAAAGGCGCAGTAATGGCCGCTCTCGAAAGTCAGGATCATGGCAAAGTCGTCCAGCTCGTCGCAGACGTTGGCCTGGGCGCGACAAACCACCTCGCTCACCTCGCCCATCAGCCAGCGTATCATATCCAACAGGTGGATGGTAGACTCGTAAAGGAAGCCGCCGGTCAGGTCGGTGTTGCACACCCAGGCCGGGTTGATAAGCTCGCCGCGGTTCATCTTCACGTTAGCCGATAGCGGATCAAACCCATTCTCGATGCGCTCTTTGGCGAACTTGTAGGCGGGAGCGAAGCGACGGTTGAAACCCATCTGATAGATGAGGCCCGAAGTCTCGATGGCTTCCAGAAGGCGCAGGCTCTCTCCCAGGCTGATAGCCATCGGTTTCTCGGAAAAGACGTGTACTCCCGCTTCCAGGGCCGTCAGGACAGGCTCCACGTGTCGGGCGTTGGGGGTGGTGACGTATAAAGCGGTGGGGTTCTCGTTTAACAGGTCTTCCAGGCGGCCATAAGCTCGTGTGCCCAGCTCCCGGGCCAGCCGTTCGGAGCAGGCGGGGTCGATATCCACCACGCCTGTCAGTTCCACCCGCTCGTCCTGGGCCAATAGCCGCCCATGAGTGCTCCCCATGTGACCACAACCGATAATGCCGATTTTGACGCTCATGGTTACGACTCCTCCTGAAAATATGGCTCCAACACCCTCAAGGCGTTTTGTCGGGCCTGGCGGGCCAGGTCAACGGGTGGCCACGACCAGTACTCTGGCCGGAAAAGCTCTACCGAACAAAGGCCATCGAACCCGATCCCCTGGAGACGGGAGCAGACGTCGTCCAGAGGCAAGACCCCCTCGCCCGGCAGCAGTCGTCTGGCGTCGGTAATGGCCTCTTTAGGGAGGTCTTCCACGTCGTCCAGGTGGAAGATGAAAAGCCTGGCCGGGTCGATAAGCTCGATCTCCGAAAGCTCTGAACCACCGCCGTAGAAATGGCAGGCATCCAGCACCAGGCCCACGTTGTCTCGCTCCACCGCCTGCACGATTTCCCAGGCCGCCCGCGCCGTCCGCACGCTGCACCACCCGAAGCCCAACGGTTCAAAGGCCAGGCTGACCCCATAAGCTTCCGCCCTCGTTCCCAGGTCGTGCAGAGTGTTCACTGTTTCGGCCTTGATCTCTTCCCAGGTAGTCTGGCGGGACGGGGTAGGGCTGGGCACGACCACGATGTAAGGGCAGCCGAGAGCCTGAGCCAACTGGCTTAGCTCTTTACTGCGGGCGCGGATGGCTTCATATTCCTTGTCCCGAAAGGTGATAAATTCGATAGAGTTGATGCTGGCTGGCCGCACCCCATGCTGTTGAAATAGTTCGTTCAGGTCCGACACGGAGTTAGCTTCCAGGTAGCGATCCATCTTGGCGGCCCAAATCTCCAGATGGCGGAAGCCGGCCTCTCCAGCGGCGGCGATGTCGGTGGGCAGATCGGAGGTCATGGTGGACGCTCCATTAATGGCTAACTGCATGTTGTTTTGCCTCCTTTTTGCCGACCCTTTGGGTTTTAGAAACCCGAAGGGTCGGCGGTCATATCTGCTTTCAAAGTGCCAGGCACCTTTGGTTTGCCCAATCTTACTATTTCTATGATATCTTCTGCTGTTACATCTTGCTTATAAAAATCTCCTATTTTGTGACCATGATCCAGGATGGTGAACTTATCTGCCACCTGGTAGACGTGGTATATATTGTGTGTGATAAATATAACCGGAATGCCGCTTTTCTTTAAATTTTCCATGAACTGTAGGACGATCTCCGTCTCTTTAACCGACAGGGCGGTGGTAGGCTCGTCTAAAATCACCAATTTAGCCTCAAAATACATGGCTCTACCTATATTGATAGATTGTCGCTCGCCGCCGGATAGCACGGCGGTCACGGTATCCGGCGACCGCTTCCTTCTTATGCCCACCTGCTCTAAGGCTTTGCTGCATTCCCTTTCTATCTTTTTCACGTCTAGGAAATTGAAGGGGCCGGTCCTGGTAGTCAGTTCTCGGCCCAGGAAGAAATTCCTGGCGATGCTCATTAAATCTACCAGACCCAAACCCTGGTAAACGGTCTCGATGCCGGCGTCTCTGGCTTCTCGCGGGGAAGAAAAGCGGACTCTTTTTCCATCGAAATAAATTTCGCCCTCATCTGAGGGGTAAAGGCCGGTCAGGATTTTGATCAGGGTGGATTTGCCGGCCCCGTTATCCCCGATCAGGCCCACAATCTCGTCGCAGCAGACGGTAAAGTCTACGCCCTCTAAGGCCCGCACCTCTCCAAATTTCTTGTGGATGTTGACCATCTCCACCAGGGGTTTCTGTCCCTTTAATGGCTTGCTCACTGGCTTACTGCCCTCCTTATCACACTCACGTTGATAATAGCGGCGATCACCAGGACTATCCCGATGAAGGCTTTATACCAATAGGCCGGCGCTCCAGACAGGATCAGGCCAGAGCTTAAAGCGGATACCAGCAGCGCTCCTATACAGGCGCCCTGTATTGTTCCATAGCCGCCTGTAATGAGACAGCCGCCCATGACCGCCGAGGCTATAGCATCAAGCTCCATAAATTCTCCGTGCGTGGCGGCCACGGTATGCATTCTGGCCGCCGAAATGCAGCCCGCCAGTCCGGCCAGAAGGGCGCACAAAATGAAGTTCACCAATCTGACCTGATCTACTTTGATACCCATCGCTCTGGCTACTTCCTTATTTCCGCCCACCGAGAATACCCAGTTTCCATACGACGTGCGAGACAGTACCACCGCAAATATCAAGGCTACTACAATAAACCACACGGTTGAAATGTAAAAATTGCCGGTAAGCTTGCCGCCCAGGGCGTTTATGAAACCATCGAGGGAGGCAAAAGAGCGGGGAAAGCCCCCCATGGCGAAGTATATCACTCCCCTGATAAACATCATCATCCCTAAAGTGGTGATCAGGGAAGAGACGTGCGTTTTGGTGGCGATTATCCCGTTGCAAAAGCCGACCAGGCAGGCTATCCCCAAAGCGATGAAGAAAGCCGGTATACTGCCTGTGGTCTTGGATAGCAACACGAAAAACAGGGCGCTCATCCCAAAAATGGAACCGACGGACAGGTCAATTTCGCCCGAAATGAGGATAAAGGCAATGCCGATGGTCATAATCCCCAGCTCTGCCCCTTTAACCAATAAAGCTCCCAGGTTTCGCAGGGTTATGAATTTGCCATGTGAAAGATAAGTAAATACAATAGAGACAATAATCAGGCTGATTAATATCCCCAATTCTGGTCTCCTGCTTAATTTCTTAAGAAATTCCATTAGGGCCGCCTTTATAGTTATTGTTCACAATTCAGGCTGCATAAAAGAAAAAAAGCAGGCCACCTCTCAGGTCAAGAAGTGGCCTGCTCCAAAAATCATTCTGCTCCCCAGCCGGCCAGTTCGTTATAGCCGTCCTCGCCGAAGAGGTTGATCATTTTCTCCTTCCAAGCGGGGGCAGTGGTCTCGTCTATGATGACCGGGCCGATTATCTCTTCCGGGGGCGGCACGTAGCCATATTCATTGTAGATGTAAAGCCACATGACCGGCAGATACCCTTGCAGATAGAACTGCTGGCTGTGGGTGGCGATCACGTATCCCCTGATGATGCCTTCCACGGACATGGGGCTTTCGTCTACGGTAGCGATCACCACCTCACTCTCTTTGCCCAGGTCCTTGGTGGCGTTGTATACGTAAGGAGTAGCCAGCATGGTGACAATCCAGATGGCATCGGTGTCCTCGTTGGCTTCCAGGTAGGCCCGCCAGACATCGTAGATTGTGGCTGCTTCCTCGGTCAGAGCCACTTTTTCTATGTTTTCGACCCCGGCTGCTGTCATGGTGTCTATCAAGCCCTGGCACCTCATCTCCGCGCCGGCGTGTCCCACGTGGCCGATGCCGCAGGCCACCCGTCTGGGCAGCTCCGGCTCAAATTCCTTGAGCATCCTTTCAGCCATCTGCACACCGGTCTTGTACTCATCGCCGCCCACGTAGGTCAAATAGGGTATCCTCTCCCCCATTGGCCTGCTGTCCGCGATGTTGGAAGCAATCACCGGGATGCCGGCCGCGATCGCTTCCCGTAGAGGCCCTTCCAGGGCGGCGGCATCGGTGATGGGCACGATCAGCCCGTCAGGCTCGGCCGCTATCGCCGTCTGGAGCATGTTCAACTGCTCCTCGACCGAGAACCTTTCTGGAGCCACGTATTCCACTTTGACGGGCAATACCTGGGAGATGTCCTCAATGGAGCTTGTGAGCCACTTCATGTTGGGATCGGGAGGGCCGATGTGAGACACAAAGTAGTAGGTATACTTTGCTTCCTGCGCCTGGGAGACCGTTCCAGGTCCGACAGCTACCGCTAACCCTGCCACCAGGGTCAGAACCAATACTAACTTTGCCCAGCCTTTCATCGCTCCTAACCTCCTTTGCATAGTTCATGCAGGTATCTTGAGAATAGTTTAAGCAGCCTTACCCTCTTTCATCACCTCCTCTCCATGGCCGCCCACATTTCAATAGTATCATCTTTTTATACCTTTGTCAAGCGCGAACGCTATCCGGGGTGAGGCGTCCTTGCCGGCGGTGGGAATTCCTCCAGAGGAGAGTACATCCTACTCATCATCCTTAAAAAAATCTGGATAAAACTTTTTGGCGCAATCTGGACAAAGACCGTGACTGAATTCCACTTTAGAATGATCACGAATATAAACTTCAACTTGATGCCAATAGCCTTCGTCATCGCGTATCTTTTTGCAGTGCGCGCAAATGGGAAGCAGGCCCCTCAAGGTTTCAACCTTATCGAGCGCCTCTTGTAGCTCGGCGTTCAGACGACGCAGTTCCAGCCAGTCGTCAAAGCGCGCCATGGCGACGGTAATGGCGCGTTCCATCTCACGCGCCTGGGGCGGTTTGAGCAGATAGGCCCCCACGCCGGCCGCGCTGGCCCGTTCGACCAGCGCCGGCGTGTCGTAGGCGGTCAGGATCACCACCGGCGTGGGACAACGCTCTTGAATCAACCGCGCGGCCTCGACGCCATCCACGTCGGGCATTTCAACGTCCATCAGGACGACGCCGGGCCGCAAGGACTGGGTCATCTCCACCGCCTCCACGCCGTCTCCCGCTTCCCCGACGACGGTGTATCCTATCTCCTCTAACAACCCCCTGATCATGGCCCTGACCAGGTAGTCGTCCTCAGCGATCAGCACCCGGACATTCTTTTGATTGTTCATCTACTATCCTCCTCCAAATCGGTCTCGAACTGGATTATAGTTACTGCCCCATGATCGTTGTGCAGCGATAGTTGGCCGTGTAAGGTCCTGCACACAATGTTCTGTATCAGATCAAACCCTACGTTGTGGCGTTCCAGCCGCAGCACTTCTTCGGGATGGCCCGGCCCATCGTCTCGAAACTCGAAGCGCACTGTGCCGTTGTCGAGGGCGATGCGGACGGCGACGTGCACGGTGTCGCTCTCCCGCAAGGCGTGCTTGGCGGTGTTGGTCGCCAGTTCGTTGATCACCAGCGCCAGGTTGTGCGCCTGGTCGGAAGTCACTCGAACCGGGGAGGGGGTTACGTCTACAGAGATGTGTTTGTCGCCGGGGAGCATCTGTAAGGAAGAGTGGATGACCCGCGTGGTCAGTTCACTGAGCAGCAAGGGTTTCCACTCAGAGGCGGAGAGAAGCCTGTGCACCGTAGCCAGGCCCTGTACGCGGTTGGTCAGGTCTTCCAAAATGGATTGGTAAGCGGACTGCTCCTTCATCCTGGCGTGGCGTCGTTCGGTGTAGAGCAGGCCGATGATGGCCGCCAGGTTGTTCTTGACGCGGTGGTTGACCTCACGCAGCAGCACGGACCTGGTTTCGGCATCCCGCCGCGCCTGTTCGTACAACCGGGCATTCTCGATAGCGATCGAGGCCGTGGCGGCCAGCGACTCCACCAACGTCAGGTCTGTGGGGTCGAAGCGGTCAACCTCGGTGTCCACGACGTTGACCACGCCGATCACTTCCTGCTTGACTTTCAGCGGGACGCTCAATATGGAGCGCAGCTCCAGCCCGATTTGTTGATCTACGCCCTTGAAGTGGCGCTCATCGGTGCGGGTGTCCGACACGATCGCGCTCTCTCCACGACGTGCCACCCAACTGGCGACTCCTTCTCCCGGCGACAGTCGCCAGCCGCGCACAAGCTCGCTATTGTGGCCAGTAGCCTGCCGACAGACCAGTTCGCCCGTCTCAGGATCGAGCAGCCAGACTGAGGCGCCGACTACCTCCAGCGGATGGCGTACCTCTTCCAGGACGGTGACGAGCACCTGATCCAGATCAAGGGTGGAGTTGAACATCTGACCGGCCTGATTGAGCAGGGCCAGCTCGCGGTTGCGCTGTCGCAGGGCCTCCTCTGCTTGCTTTTGCTCGGTGATATCGATTGCCACTCCTAACATGCAGTTTGGATTGTCTCTTAGAGCCAGGGGGATCTTCGTGGTCTGGAACCACCTGATTGTGCCGTCTGGCAGCGTAAAAGTTTCTTCCGGGATAAATTTTGGCTGTTTGCGATCGATAACCTCCCGGTCGTCCGCCAGAAATTTCTCAGCCTCTTCAGCACTGGCTATAGATATCTGGGAGAAGTCGAGATCGGTTTTGCCCACCATGGCCTCTGGCGTTGTGCCATGTAGCTCGGCCATTTGTTTATTGGTCAGGAGGAATTTCCCGCTTCTGTCTTTGAGGAAGATGCAGGTGGGGTTGGCATCGATGACCCGACGCATCAAATCTTCGCTCTCCCGCATGGTCTCCTCCGTCAACACCCGCTGAATGGCCGTGCCCAGTTGCATCGCCGCCCTTTCCAGCACAACCACCATATGCAGAGGGACCATGTTCTCGCCGGGATCGGCCACGTGGATCAAGCCCAGGATGCGGTCTCCCAGGCGGATCGGAACCAGGGCCACGGACTCGTATCCTGCCTGGTTGCACACGTTGCGGGTTCGTCCTTTCTCCTCTTCCGAAACAGTAGCCAGAAAGCGCGTGCTGCCGTTCATGTAAAAGGACCCGCCTTCCGTGTAGAACGGGAGTTTTGGATCGATCTCCCCCTTGATGACGTTGATACACATGCATTGGTCCGATTTGATTGAAAGAGGGCTTTCTGATTCGTAGAACCGGCGGCTGAAGCCCTCGTAGGTCTGGTAGGGGATGTCGCCATTCTCATCCAACATGCGGAGTCCCACCGCGGCGCAGCCGGTGAAGTTCTTGACTTCCACCACAAATTCTCGGAGCAGGGGGATCATCTCCGTGCGCCGGTTCACGATTTCGAGAAAGTGATGGGAAACCTGGAGCGCCTCCTCCATCTGTTTGCGTTCGGTGATTTCCCGTTGAAGCTGCTCATTGGCCCGCATCAGTTCAATAGTGCGCTCCTCCACCAGTTTCTTAAGTTGGTTGCGGTATTTCCTCAACTCCTCCTGCGCCCGCTTGCGCTCGATGAAAGGCTGCTGCACGCCGCTAACGAACAAGGCCTGAAATATAGCCACCGTTGCTCCAAACTTGAAGAAATGCCCCAACAAGTTGTAGATGTCGAATGCATTTGTGTATAGAGTGAAAGATAGTTCGCTGAACACAAAAAACGTCAGCCCCACCAATAGTATCCGCAACTCACGGTCAGGAGTCTGCCTGTAAAGCAAGGCATACCTGCCGATGGCGACCAGGGTTATGAGGATGACGGTGTACTCCAGCCACACCTTCGTTGGAGTTAGCCCCTGGCCGGGCACGAACATTGTTGGAATTAGATGGGGCACATAGGTAACGACGTAGAATGTGACCGCGACAAAAGCCAAGGCCCCAATCGTCAGGATAGGGCGGATGAAACGGTGATGGCCAGGACGGGTGGGTATAACCCCCCCGCAGGCAAAAATCGCTGCCTGGGTCAGGCGCGCCACGAGCCAATAGTTGATAGCTTTACCGGTGCTGTTCTGGCTGACGAAGGCCGGCATTCCGGGGAAAGAGAGTGTGTGCATGATGTCAACCATGCCGATAATCAGAAAAGCCACGCCTATGAACAGGTTTCGCCGATTCCCCGTCTGTCCGTAAGAGTACCAACTGAGGAAAAAGATGGCAATGCTGACCGCCACACTGCTAATTTCGCTGACGTTATGCCATACCAGGTAGTCTTCTACCTCGAACACAATATAGAATTGTTCTCTGAAAAAATCTAAAATTACTAATAGTAGTATCATTCCCAATATAGAAATGATAACATAGCTAAAATGGTCTTTATAGTACCGGCTATAGGATTTTGATAGTGCATCAGTAATCTGTTGGCACATTGCCACCAAGCCATTTATAAGTTGCTCTTTTGTCTTATCTTTATCTTTCATCTTCAGACTTTCTAAATCAGGCGGACCAAAATGCCAGTTCATCCCTCATCACCCGCCAATATTATATTACAATTGTCGCTTTCTTGCAACAATCAGATGGTAACTAATACAGATGGCGCTATACCCCTTTGCGAAGAAAGTGAATCTTGTGAGAAAACTGAACAAGAAGCCCATGAGCGCCGCCGCCCTGCCGGCGTGGTTGCCCTTTTAGAACAAAGGTGCTATAATAACGATTAAGGGCACAGAAACAAAGCCAGGCAGCAGAGCCGGAAGGGAAAGCGCAAGTATAAGATTATGCAAGAGGATGAGGTTCAGGGAATACGTTTTACTCTGCCCCTGCCGCCGAGCATAAACAAACAATACGCTACGGTCGGCGGGAAACGGGTGCTGAGCAAAGCCCATCGCCGCTTCAAGAAAACGGTGCGGAGCATTCTGCGTCGCCTGCGTCTGGAGGGCAAATTGCCAGACGAGATGATGAACACCCTGCGCCGGGGCTACATCGGCCTGTTCATTGATTTCTACTTTGAGACCCCCTTGCGTCGCGACCTGGACGGCGGGTTGAAGATCACCCAGGACGCCATCTGCGATGCCCTGGGCATCAACGATAATCGGGTGGTGGACATACACCTGGTCAAACGTATTGACCCGGCGCGGCCTCGTCTGGAGGTCGAGCTGGAAGCTATCCCCCACTGGCAGTTCGATCAGGAGTACGTTTACCTGCAAAGGCGACGAGCGCACCCGGATTCGGGTCACGGCTGACACGGATTCACCGCTCACCGGAATAGGAACATCCGTGAAATCCGCGACCTAAATCCGTGTCAGCTTCCCTGTTTTGACCACTCGCGGGCGGCCTTCAGCAAGGCGTCGATGTTTTCGGGCGGCGTGCCGGGCGAGACCCCGCCGCCCATAGAAAGGATCATGCCTCCGCCCGGCGCGGCTTTGTCCAGGCATTCCCAGGCCCATTTTTCCACCACTGCGGGCGATTCACGCACTCCCACATCCAGGGGGGGGACGTTGCCCATCATCGCCACCCGATGGCCCATTTTGGCCTTCACCTGGGCAATGTCCAGCTCGTGGCTGAAGTTGAAGACCTCGAAGTTGGCCTGGGCCAGACTCTCGACCAGGTGCATACAGGGAGTGTCGTTGTGATAGACCCGGATCAGGCCCTCAAACTCGTCGAAGATGCGGCGCAGGTGGGGATGAGCAAACTCCTGGTAGTGCCGCTTCGAGATCATGCCCACGATGTCGTCGAGCAGCATGACGCCCTCTGGCTGGCGCAGGACGTCGAGTTGAGCGTGCAGCCAGCGGATGATGGTCGTGGTCAGGGTGTCTAAAAAGCGGTTCACCTGGTCGGGATTTTCGATGAGAGCGGTCATCAGGCTGGTGAGGCCCACGATCCAGCCCGCCACCGCCAGCGGGCCACGAGCGCAGACCATCTTGACGCCCAAACCCTCGGCCTGCAAGCGTTCTTCCATAACCTCATAGAGACGGAGGACCAGCGGCATCAAACCGGCCTGTTGCGGGTTGGCCGGTTTGGCCTCGGCCCAGAACGAGAGATCGGTGATCACCGGCTCAATGGAAGGGGGATGATCGGAGTGAAACAGCAGCCTGGCCCCGAAGGCAGAGGGTTCGGCGGCCATGCCGTATTCCACCCAGAAGCCCGGCAGCCAGACCGCGTCAGGGAAACGCGAGCGTAATCCCAGGTTGATCTCCAGCCATTTGTCGGGGAAGAGGAAGTAATCGCGGGTGTCAATAGCGGCGTAGTCAGGCAGCCAGGGGCTATCGACGATGAGAGCCACCGGCACCTGAGCCGGTTCTTCCAATCGAGCGGCCTGTTTGAAACGTTCCCAGGGTGTTGTCATCTGTTTTCTCCTTTTCTTGAACGGTTATTCCTGGACTACGACTGGCGGGGAGTGATAGTTTCGTTCAGGACAAACACGATGGTGGAGGCGGCCAGCAAGAACGGCCCCACTACCTCCAGGCCGAGTTGTTCCGCCAGAACGCCCGCCAATCCTGGCAACATCGCTATGCCGAGACTGGCCGCCCCTATCTGAAACCCAATAGCATTGGCCGCATGTTCAACCCCAAACTGCCGGGGCGTATTGGCGACCAGCAGCGGGAAAATAGGCCCTAATGAAAAACCCATCAGGGCCAGTCCTGAAAAACTGAGGAGGTCGGTTAAGTTCCACCAAATGAAGGCTGCCCCACATATAACCCCCAGCATGTTCAGGCGTAATAAGGTGAAAAGCCCAATACGCTCTACCACTACGCCCGCAATCAGGCGACCAACTGTAAAACTACCCCAGAAGATGCTGATCCAAAGTCCGGCGGTGCTTAACGCCACCGAGCGCCCTTCCGTAAAAAGACTATAGGGCCATTGTCCGGCAGCGCCTTCAACGCCCGTGTACAGGAAAAATAAGGCTATGCTAAGCCAGATAACAGGTAGTTTCAAGGTCTCGCTGCTGCTCACCGGGTCTGCTGGCGAGCCGGGGTTTGATGCGATCGATTCTGGTTCAGAATCCCGCCATTGGTTCGATGTCAAACCGAAACAAACGGCAAACAATCCCTGCACAACGCCAGCGATTACGTAACCCCAGCGCCAGGATTGTCCCATATTGAGCACAGTGGTCATAATCAAAGGCCCGATGGCCGCCCCAAACCCCCAACTGGCATGTAGCCAGTTCAGAAGGCCCGCGCTGTGGTTGGTAGCCATGTACGTATTCCCTCCAGCGTCTATAGTACCGCCCCCCAGTCCTATTAACAACCCGGAGGCAACCATGACCCCCCAGGTGGGTGATAAGGCGTATCCCAGCAGGCCCACTCCCCTTACAATACTGCTGACCACCAAAAGCGACCCGATACCCATACGGGCTGCAAGGCGTCCGCTATTAAAACTGGACAGGAAATAACCGCCCATGACCGCTATCAGGAGCGTCCCCAGTGCATCCAGAGAAACGTTAAACGACTCTCGGATGGAGGGCCAGGCCACCCCCAGTAATCCATCCGGCATACCCAGAATGATAAAGCCTGAATAAGCAATTCCGATCAGTAGAGCGTCTGATTTGCGTTTCATCTTCCCTTCTTCAGCAAAGTGCAGGACCATGGCACCACCCAATCCCCGGCCTGAGCCGGCGATGAGCGCTACACGTCCTGATAATTCCATAGCATCTTGCATTATACCTCAACTTCAAAGCAGACACAAGGCCAGGCGGTGAGGAGAGAAACAGAACTTTGACAACGGCCATAGGATATGGTATACTATCTACTAATCGAATACTAATCCGGCAGAGGTAGCCTGACGCCCGGAAGCTAAGGCTTAAAGGGGGAAGACCGGTGAGAGTCCGGCGCTGTCCCGCAACTGTAACCCTGGTGGTTGTTGTGCCAGGGGAGCCAGAGAACCCGTCTCTGTCGCACTCCGAGGACCTTCGAGAGAAAGGGGGTAGGAGATATGGTCAGAGCACCGTAACCTATCCTCTTGTCCAGGCGGCAAGGGGATTTATCTTATCAGACCACTACCCGACCTCCGCTGGTCGGGCTTTCTATTGAGGAAAAAAAGGAGAGAAAAGTGAGAAGAACACTGTATCTTGTTGTTGCGGCGTTCACCATTTTGACCACGTTATTCGTCGCTGTACCGGCCAAAGCCGACCTGTTCGCCGACCAGAAAACGGTTGTGCAGAAGGCTCTGACCTGGCTGAAGAGCCAGCAAAAAGACGACGGCGGGTTCGGCGCCGGTGACAGCAGCGGAGCTTACATAACTACCCAGGCGGTTATGACCCTCGCCGCCGCCAACGAAGACCCCAACACCTGGCTCAAGAATGGCAAAAGCCCTATGGATTTCCTGTCCAACACCATGACCTCCAACATCACGGCCACCGCCCCCTACACCCTGACCGGCGGACAGACTGGCCTGCTCATCGGCGCGGTGGTGGCCGGAAACGGCAACCCACGTAACTTCGCCGGGCGCGATCTGGTCAGCTATCTGAAAAACAACCAGTACGATTCCAGCAGCGGTAAGTTCACCGGGCTGAGCGCCTCCGACCAGGGCTGGGCCATGTTGGGCCTGGCGGCAGCCATGGAACCCATACCGGCCCAGGCCGTCACCTGGCTCAAGAGCGAACAACAGGCCGCAGGCAACTGGACCTACACCGATCCCAACCCTAAAGACCTGGACGTTACGGCCCGCGCCATGCAGGCCCTCATCGCCGCCGGAGAGCCGCTCACTTCCACGGCCATCGTCAGCGCCACCGCTTACCTGAGCGCCACCCAGAGCGCCACCGACGCCGGGTTTCCACAAAATACCACCGAAACCTCAAACAGCAACTCCACCGCCTACGGCATCCAGGCTTTGATCGCGGCCAACGTGAACCCGCTCGGCCCGGCCTGGAGCAAAAGCAGCAACCCCCTGAGCTATCTGCTGAGTATGCAACAGCCCGACGGCTCTTTCCGGTGGAAAGCGGACGACTCCGGTGACGTTTTTCTGGCTACCGTCCAGGCCATCCCGGCCCTGATGGGCAGGCCCTTCCCTTTACGGGGACGCCTGGTAGCAGCCCTTAAAGCTATAGACTACATCAAAACCCAACAAAACGATGATGGAGGCTTCCCACAAGGCTTGCTGTTCAGCGGCCCGGAGTCCGAAGCAGGGGGCACGGCCAGCGCCGTATACGCTTTCGCCGCCCACTGTGAAGACCCGGAGAGCGTGAAGAAAAACAATCAATCGCCGCTGGACTTCCTGGCTACCCAGGCCGTGACCTACACCGCTGCGGCTGATGCCACCTCCAAGATGATTATAGCCGTCGTCCTCGGCAACCGCAATCCGGGGAGCTTCGGCGGGGTCGATCTGGTAGATAAGCTCGACAGCTTCGCCAGCCCCGACGTGGGCTACGGCAACTTCGTGAAAGACCAGGCCTGGTCGGTGTGGGCGCTGCGCACTATGCGGGCCTCGCTGCCTGTGACTCCTGCCAACTGGCTGAAAAATAGCCAGACCGCTGAAGGAGCCTGGGGCTGGAACTCGCCGCCCTTCACCTCCACGGCCTGGTGCTCGCCCACCGTGGTCATCAGCACCATAGAGCCGAGCGCCACTGCCTGGGCTATACAGGCTCTCATCGCGTCCGGCGAACCGGCTGTTGGGGCTAACACCGCAGTCATAGACAAGGCCTTCAACTATCTGAAAACCACCCAGAACCCTGATGGGGGCTTCTTGTACACTAACGTAGACGATGGCTGTGGCTTTTTCGACCCCAGTTCCAACGTTTTCGTTACATCTTACGTCATCCAGGCTTTGCTTGCTGCTGGACGCGACTCCGAGAGCTGGGACTGGGCCAGGCACCTGCTGGGGACAAACGCCATCTCCATGACGGTCTACACCCCTATGTACCACCTGCTCAATTTGCAGTTGTCCGATGGCTCCTTTCCCTGGACGATGACCACTAAAGACACCACCAGCATCGCCGCCACCTACGAGGTCGTCCCGGCCCTGCTAGGCGAGTCTTTCCCGCTGCTGCCCTGCCAAAACAAAGCCTACCTGCCCCAGGTAAGCAAAAACATCACAAGGTAGCCACGACAGCCAGGCGCCTGGCATTGCCAATAACGAACAAAGTGCCAGGCGCCTGATACACTGCGCCGATTGCCATCTGGCATCGCCTTGTGATATAATGCTGGTGCAACGTTTAAGGAGATAAACTATGGGTTCTCGATTGATTTTGACCCTCCTGGCTGCCGCTTTGATAAGCGTACTGCCGGTTGTGGCGGACTCGGATGCTCGCCCAGGTTCGCCCGGCTTCGACGACGTATGCCCGTCCCGTGAGAGCAGCGGGACGAACCGCGCCGGATTGGTGATTGATCACGGAGAAGGCGCGATAGAAACCTATTGCGTGGAGTTCAGCGAGACGTATATCACCGGGCGGCAATTGATGGAACGCGCCGGCCTTAGCCTGGAAGATTATGGCAGCTTCGTCTGCAACATCGAAGGGGTCGGCTGCCCTCCGACCAACTGCTTGTGTAAATGTAGAACCGACCCCTGCATCTACTGGAGCTACTGGTTAAAGGACTCGCCGGCGGCCAGCGATTGGACCTATTCCATCTATGGAGCATCGCTCCGCCAGGTCTACGACGGCTACGTGGACGGCTGGCACTGGGGAACAGCCGCCATCCCGCCCAACTGCTCCCACGACGAGGTGTGCGGCCGCGCTGACACGGCAGGCCCCGTGCTTCTGCCCGTCCAGCAAAGCCCTGGCGCGGCCAGCGGCGACGTTACTCCTCGCTTCACCTGGGCGGCATCCTGGGATTGCCAGAGCCAGGTGGCCGGCTACAACCTCGAAGTGAGCGGCACGACCAAAATCTACACCACCACTAACACTTACTACGACTGGCCCACGCCCCTGGCGGAAGGGCTGCATGGCTGGCGATTGCGGGCCTACGACGCGCCGGGCAACTACTCGGCCTGGACGGACTACAGGCAGTTCGGGGTGGATACCCAACCGCCTGCG
>DAOULT010000200.1:0-20390 GCA_034417895.1 Anaerolineae bacterium
ATGCTGAAGAGCTAAGTGGGCCAGCAAGTCCCCCATTAGCTCCCGGCGACGTGGAGTCACCTGGTTTACTATCTCGTCAAAACTGGCCTCTGGATGTTTCTCTCGCCATTCACGTAGTTCCTCGTACATCCCTCCAAACGCGTCTTGCAATTGCTTTTTGGTTTCTTCCTTCTGCCTCTGGCTTTTCATCGGAGCCCTCCTTCATTCTTCGGATACTCTCTATCTTACCACCTTTTCCCGTTCCCTAAAATCCTGGACGCACCCGAGGCCGCCAACGTCCTCGAAGGACGGCGCGTGCCTGGCATGTTTTTCCTGCAAGTCGCGCCGGGTAAAGAGGATGTACGCCCTTTTGGTGGTGGATATGTCTTCGTGACCCAATATCTCCTGCAGGCTGGCCATGTCACCACCGCTCATCAGGTACTTCTGGGAGAAAAAGTGCCGAAAGGAGTGCAGGTTGCACCGCTTGCCATCCAGCCCGGCTCTTTCCTTGAGACGCATGACGATCTGGTGCAGCCCCCAATAACTCAGGACCCCACCAGTCTTCAGGTTGCAGAACACGTACTCACCGCCTGGATGTATCTCCATCCAGACTCGCATGCTTTTCCAGGCTTCAGGCTTGAGGAACACAAACCGATCCTTGGCCCCCTTGCCGGTGACCAGAGCGTTTCTGGCCTGGAGGTCGAGATTGTCGCAGCTCAGCGTGCGAGCCTCGTCTGCCCGACAGGCGGTCTGGGCCAGAAAGTACAAAAGAGCCTCATCGCGGGGATGGTCAGCCACCTTTAATAAAGCTAACACGGTCTCCCGCTTAATGGCTTTTGGAGCTTTCTCGCGTGGCTTCGGGCGCTTGAGCGCTTTAGTCGGGTTATCGGTCAAATGTCCTTCCTCATCCAACCAGCCGAAGAAGCGCCTGAGCATCCGGACATGGCCGTCAACGGTTTCGGGGGACAGGCTGCGCTCCGGGCTTCGGAGGTGGGCCACGTATCTGCGCAGGTCACGGTGGCTCACCTCCTCCATGGGGATCATCATTAATTATAGCACAGGAGCAAGCAAAATTGAGTTAGGTTGAGTTAAGGTTCAAAGGTTAAAAAGTGAATAACCTTCAACCTAAAATGGCCCAAAAGGTTGAGAAACGGTAATGATGGGGAGAGACGAGGGCGAGGTGGCTCACCCTACTTCTATCATATCACAACTTTTGAAAAATGGGTGAACGGATTATGACTGAATTTACCATTCCAACCTGGGTTCTTTGGGCCATCGGCGTCGCTGTGACCTTTTCCATTGGCTTGAACGGAGGCCCCTCTCTGCCCTGGTTTCGGGAGCTGCGCCCCAGCCGCATTGAAGCCCATTGGGTGGGATACATTGGCCTGTCGTCTGCCCTCTGGGTGTGGATCATCCTCAACTGATTGACAGCTATACAGAGGGTTTCATTGAAAAGCAAGAGTTTGAACCCCGCATCAGCCATCTGCGACAGCGTCTGAGTGCTCTCGAAGATCAGGCGCAGCAAATCAAGAATGAGTTAGCTCAGCAAGCCGAACTGCATTTGGTCATTACCCGTTTGGAAGATTTCGCCGCGCAGGTCAAAGATGGTTTGGTCGAGGCCGACTGGCTGACGAAACGGGAGTTAATCCGGACGCTGGTCAAACGTATTGAGATTGGTAAAGAACAGGTCAACATTGTGTTCAGGGTTACACCAGACCCTTTTAATTCAGGCCCCGATCGGGGCAATTTGCAACATTGTTGGAGGGGTATGTGCACCGCTCCCCATTTATTTCAACCGCCTGGCGGATGGGCGATTGTTCACTTTTTTATCCTGTCTCATCACCTCCCTACAACAAAATGGCCTACCCGCCATGTCCAGCAGGTAGGCCATCATTGTCGAGATAGATACATTGTGCTATAATCTTTATAGCTCTGGGCAGCCTATTTCTGCCTGGAGTTAGAGCGGTGTGGAGTGCTGCTAACATCCACATCGCTCGATTCATTTATCAGGTGTCTTCAGATTGCTCCTCAGAAAGCCACTCTTCCAGATAGTCTCGAATCAGATCGCTTAAGGTGATTCCCCGCCGTAGAGCCTCAATGCGGGCTTGTCTCTTAAGCTCTGGAGCAATTCTTATCGTCAAGGTGACGGTGGGCACTTTTCTATCTTTCTCTTTTTCGGTCATATCGCCCATCTCCTGACTTACTTACGTCCGTAAACCTGCACTAATATTATACACCCATTCCGCAATTTTGTCAAGCCTCAATTCGCCGTTTTCCAGAAATTTTAAAGTTTCTATTCTGTTAAGTTCCAATTTTGGGAAAACGAGGCAGAATTTTGCCGCCTATGGAAAACGCGTTGGACAAGGCAGACAGAATGTGATATAATTGGAGAGCAGAAACAAACCATCGTAGAGCTTGAAAACACTCTATCACAGTCTTAAATAAAAAGCCTCGCCCGGTCACACCCACCGGCGAGGCGGTGGCCAGAGTGGTCGTGGCACTCCGGCAAGATAGAATATAGCATAGGAGCCCGCTGGAGGCAAATTAGAGCACTCTGGCGGGCATTTTCGTTTCCCCAGACTACGCCCGTGTGGAACTGCTGGATAGAGGCTACGCAACGCCGGGAAGATCCGACGTTACGGCGACGTGGCTATCCTGCTACGCAGCGTCCGCTCCTATGCTGGCCCTTACGTTGACGCTCTGGGGGCAGCAGGCCTCCCTCACGTGGTGATAGGAGATGGTCGCCTTCTCAACCGCGACGACGTTGCCCAACTGCGCGATCTTCTGAACTTCCTCAGCGCTTCGAAACCCTGGGGAGACCGCTTCCTGCGCCACCCGGTGGTCGGTCTCAACGCCAAAACCTGCCGGGCGCTCAAGGGGATTAAAGAGGATGTGCGAAACCTGGCTGCCGACGGCGCTCTACAAGCGGCTGGAGTTGAAGAGGCTGCCGACCGACGCCGGCTGCTGGCTTTGCTGGCTCTCAAGCAGCGCGTACAGGAAGGGCGATACGACAGCCTGATGGAAGTCTTTTACGGGCTTCTGGCGGCCAGCGGCTATTTTGCTCGCTGCGAGCGTGAGGGTCGATTGGAAGCCTTACAAAACCTGGAGGTGCTGTGCAAACTCGTGGCCGCCTTCGACGAATACGGGCGGACGCGCAATTTCTACTCCTTCATGGCTTACCTCAAGCTGATGCGCGAAGGAGGCGTTGACCCCATACCCGCCATGCCTGAGGATGCGGTGCAGGTGATGACCATTCACCAGGCGAAGGGATTGGAGTTTCCGGTATGGACGAGCGCAAGCTTTTCTACGTGGCCGCCACCCGCGCCCACGACCTGCTCGTCATCGGGACAGCCGACGTGGTAAACAAGCGTGGCGGCGGCCCCAGCGTCTTCCTGCGCGAGATGTTTGGGGACGACCTTCACGCCGCTGCCGACTCGAGCCAGGTTCACGTGGCGGAGGTTGAGAGCCGGGCCGGGGCTGCGCCAGGGCCGCGAGAGCGACTCAGTTTCAGTCGGCTGGCCTATTTCCTGCAATGCCCTCTGCGCTACAAATACGCCGTGATCTACGGCATGGAGATGCCCGGCCCAGGCCCGGTCTATTTTGGGGCCAACGTCCACCGCGCTCTGGAAGAGATACACAATCGCGCCCGCGCTGGCAACCCGCCAGGCCAGGAGGAGGTGGCAGCCATCGTCGCCGCTGTCTGGGCCCCTGGCCCCCAGGCCCAAAAGGGCCAGGAGCAAAGCCTGCAACATTCTGCCATCGAGCAACTTCGAAGGTACGTCCGGCAGTATGCCGCGACTTTCCCACGTATCAAGCGCGCCGAGACCCACTTCTCTTTCCCTCTACAGGAGTGCGTGCTGTTGGGCAAAATCGACCTCATCCGCCAGGACGAGGACGGCGGTGTGGAAATCGTCGATTTTAAGACGTCGAGAGCATCGCTGATGGCCCTGGAAGGGATTGACACCCAGCTCAACCTCTATGCCCTGGGCGCTGAGGAGGATCTGAAAGAGCAGGTCAGTCGCCAAGCGGTGCATTTCCTGGTGGATGACATTTTCCTGTGCGCCTTCGCCGTGGACGAGATACGTCGGCAGACAGGCTCAGAGGAAATTCTGATCGAAAATTGGGAAGGCGAGGCGGCGATCATACCGCTTGTGGAGGAAATCCTTGAGAAAGAAAAAGAGCTGATCGGCGAAGAGTTGGAGAAGATTTTGTGGTACACGGGGTGCGACCATCTGCTGGAAAGAAACGAGAGGTAAGATTCGCACCGCTGCCATGCCGTATGAGATTCCTGTATCTCCTACCACCCCATGCGGTATGCGAATTTCCGCTCGCAGGCGCCTGGAATTTATCCCAGGACAGGCCAGGACAGACATCCCTACCGCGCCCTAAAGAACGACTTGGCGCCACTCAAAGACGTGGAAGGGACTTCGGAAGCTGAGCGTATTCCTGTATCGCACAAGCGTTCTCAAATTTTTAACCAAATCTTAACCAGATTTTTACCTGATAATAACCTTTTTGTGGTATAATATTCATTAAAGGTTGCTTTCTGATTTGAGTTTAGACAAAGTGTGAAACACTCAGCAGGAGCCGAGAGGAATCAGGTTCTTTAACAATCGAGTTTCGCCTCGTTTTCAGGTCTTTATAGTACACCGTTTCATAAATTCCCCGACTATGCGGCTTCGAGTTGCTCCATGCGTTCTTGAAGGGCTTCGCGAGAAGTTCCAACGGAAAGGCTTCGCTGTGCGGTTGTACCGCTCCTGAAAGCCCAATATCCGTTCCTCAAGCGCCGTCGTAGTCGGCAAATCGTTGGGCGCCAGGGCTTTGCGTTGGAGAATCGAGAAGTATAGCTCGATTTGGTTGAGCCAACTGGCATGGAAAGGCAACATGACAGCTATCACATTGGGGTACATGGCCTGTAACCGGGCTGGGAAGGTGTTGGGATGATGAGATGACCCGTTGTCCACAATCCAAAAGACGCGGGCAGCGTTGGCGTAGGGTTCTTGCTGCATCACCGTGTGCATCAGTTCGTTGAAGGGAGCGATGCCCGTCGTGGTGTCCACCCGGCCAAAGACCTGACCCCTGAAGACGTCCAGCGCAGCCAGATAGACAATGACGCCCCCACGGTCATATTTATGTCGGGTCACGTTAACCCTAAATTTGCTGACCATAATTAAGGAGAGGAGAGCAGCAATGAAAGAAGGTGAATCACTTGAAAAGTATCTGAATCAGGCCCTCGAAAAGGCAGATAAGGAACTTTTCATTGAAGCCTTGGAGGATATCAAAGAGGCTCGTAAACTGGCTCAGGGAAGTGACGAGGCACTTGGAGTCATTGACGCCCGTGAAGAAGAAATTAAGGAGAAGCGCAGACGATGTGTCCAAACCCTGACCGACGAGTTGGAAAAACATCTTGCCAAAGAGAAAGAACCGGAAAGAGCAAACCGGGGTGAGCTGGAGAAGGGCCAGGAGGTTCTGGCTCGTTTGAAAAGTTTTCACCCCGATCGTGACACATTGGACCGATTGGCTGAACGTTGGGGCAACTACCGTCGCCGGGCGGAAATGCTCCTGGATTTGGAAGAGACCCATCGAACACTGGAGGATTTATGGAGCGCAGGGTCCATACTGTTAAGCAAGTACGACGAAGCCCGGATTCTGGCGCGCAGGAAGGCTGAGCTTTACCCCGACGATCCCATGGCCGATTTCTTGTTGGAAGAGGCAGAGAAACGCCGGGAAGAAGCATATCGATTGGAGGGAGTCCTTACAACCCAGGCAGCAGAGGGAGACTTCAAGGAACTGATGGAGGAATTAAAAAGGCTGAGAGAGCAAGGCGTAGAAAGCCTGCCCCGGTATGATTGGGGTCTCAAAGAAATTGAAGGAAAACCGACGCGCATTCCTGTAGCCAGAAGGGACGTACCTGCTAACGACGCAATAATTCAGTTAGCAAAATTAGCACATGATTTCCAGGAAAGCAAGGCCAGGGAATACAAACAGAAAGCACAGAATGACCTCCCTGCTGACCCCAAAACTGCTGCACGTTGGATTGAGGACGCTTTAGCTTTTGACTACATCTCTGAAAATATGCAGAATGAGCTGCAAGCTTTTCGCGACCAGAAGATCAGACCTGCCCTGCAAAAGCGTGAGCAGGCCGAGAGTCTGGTGGCAGAGGCCCTGAAACCTGGTAGAGATATAGAAGATGCCTGGAAGCGGGTTGAAGAAGCGTACAGAATAGACTCTCACTCGCCAGAGATCGAAAGAGCACGAGACGAAGTGCGTCCAGACCTCAGGTTGAAACTGGAGGGTGATTTAAGTCAGGCCAACGAAAGGCTGGAAGAGGGCGACTTTGACACAGCTGAAGGTATAGCGAACAGAGTGCGCGAACTGGCCGAAAGTGATAATATCCTGCAAGGAATCGCTAAGGATGCTGAGTTTCTTGTAGCTAAATGCAGGGCCGATCGGCGTTTGCTGAAAGAGGTGGAAGACGAGGCAAAATACATAGAACAGGAATTAGTTGGCGCAAACCCGGCAGCGGCGGAGCAGGCTCTGTCTGAGCTGGAAGCCAGGGTGCAAAGCCGCCCTGCTCCTTTCCAGAGGGCTCTCAGGAGCGCCAGGTCTGGAGTTCAGTCCCGTCAATCTCTGGAGGAACGGCTGGCTGAGTGGAGGCGTCGCTTCCGGAAAATAGACCCGCGCCGGCTGGATATGATCGAAGATATTCCCCAAGCCGTAAGGGATTTAGGCTATCTGATTGAAGATATCGAGGATTATGACGCCCAGGGGGAGGAACCTAGATTGACCAGGCTCCAAAGCCAGGTTATGGCGAGGCGAGATTTATTAGAAGGCCATTTGAAACGGGAAGAAGGGTTCTACCAGAGAGCCAAAGAAGCCTGGCAGCGTGTTGAGAAAGCAAAAGAAGCGGCAGCGGCAGACCTCAGCCTGGCTCATAGGTGGCTGGAGGAGATAGAAGATGCCGCACCGGTTTCCGAAGCTCTTAAAAAAGCTGAAGAATATCAAAATGAGAAAAAGTATCGGGAAGCGCTGGAGACCCTGAGAGAATGGCGCACTAAATCGTCACCCAAACAGCAAGAGGTGGAAACGCGCTATCGCCGGATTGAGGATGAATGGGTGGGGCAGCTTAAGACAGAGATAGAGGAGCTTGGCGGCGGCAGGATCTACGAGGGATTGGACGAAAAGTTGAAGGATAAAATCAAAGAACTGGCATCCCTCCGACTGGAGCAAGCACAGCCCTATCGGCACAGGCTTTTCCCCCGTGTTTATGAGGCTCTAGGAGACCTGGCCTGGCGAATAGCCGGGCATTTGCCAGAAGCGGAGGCAAACTTCGAAAAGGCAGCGGAAAACTTCAAACAGGCAGCGGAGTGGGCTCGAGGTGAAGAGCAGGTGCGCCTCATGATAAAGGAAAGAAAGGTCCGCCAGGAACAGGTCCGAGACAAGGTGGAGAAATTGAGCGGCCTGAACAAACTCGGGGAGGCAAGAGACGAGTTGCTCAAATGGATCAGCAGATTTAGTGGAGACGTGCCGTGTCTGGTCGAGTTAGTTGAGCTATTTCTGAAGGATGCAAACTATAAGCAGGCAAACAATTACATACGATGGGCGGAGCGGAGTCTGGATGCTGCTGAGAGAGAAATTGCCCCCCTCAGGGCTGGCCTGGAGCGAGAAGAGGATATTACCGAATGGCAATCGAGACTGAAGGTATTGCGCTTTAAGGCCGAAGAAGTCACCAACGTAGCGGTAAAGAAAAAATTCATCGAAGAGCGGCTTCAGCCAACTTCTCGCCTCGAAGATTATCGCCTGGCACAAGAAACCAAACAGCACTTGATTGAGACGCTGGGAAAGAGAAAGGAGGAGGTACAGGAGCGTAAGATAGAGCATCCTCACCGGGCGTGGGAGGAAGTTGAGCGCTGGGTTGATGGGCAGTGTAGCGAAGTCACCGGTATACCAGCCTGGTACAATCGTATGGAACGGGAACTGATGGAGAAACTGCAACGAGAATGGAAGCAAACTGAAGCGCCGGGGGCAAAGATTGAGTTCCGTAAGGCTCCACCGTCTAAAAACCTGGAACAGCGTTGGCCGCTCGGGATCAAAATAAACTACATTTCTCGTCATGGCTCAGCTCATGATAGCTTGGAAGCAGGGAAGCAAACTTTGCAGGAAATAACCGATCTGACTCTCGATCTGAACCTCCAGGATTGGATCGGAGACTTCCGTGGCCCCGAAGAGGACTTGGAAGGGCGGCGTTTGCTCCCCCTGGATTCTCTCGAAATTCAACTGGCCTGGAGCAGAATTGCTTTATCCTGGGCTGAACTGTTGCGCGATACCTCGCAACGCTACACCAAAGTCATCGGAGAAGAGCCGTCGAAGAAAGAAGATGCGGTTAAAATTTGCAATAAAATTGAGCAATTTATAGAAGAGCTTTCTGAACTAAGGAGAGCTGTTCACCAGGTAAGGAGGCGTCTGGAACAAACTGTCTCTGCCGGCCAGGGTAGACGCTGGGAGCGGGTTAACTGGTATGAGATCATTCCACAGCTATTGCTGTCTCTGCCCCTGTCGGAAGAGGCAAAACGGATTGTCGGAGGAAAGGACAACCAGGATCAACGTCGCGCTTACTGGCGTGGTCTGGAAGATAATGACCCGGAAATGCGCTGGAGGCGCTGGAAGGCAGCGGCCGAAATGCTCCAACAGGAAAACCTTTCCACTGACCCTCGAAAAGCTCCTTGGACGCATATTATCAATCGGATAATTATCCAGGCCGGTCTGGAAGAGAAATGGAATGAGATTTTAGATCCCCTCAGTGCTTATCAAGATCGCTTCGGACGTCGTCGGCAGGTAGAGCATCGAGTGGTAACGTGGTTAAGGTGGGAGGGAGAGAATGCCGAAGAACTACGCAACCGCCTGGTGTTGCTGATGATCGAACTTCACACCTTCGTGCAAGCTGAAGACTTCATTGCGGCCCTGAAGCGGATGGAACAGATGGACAGTCGCGATCGCGAGGATAAATATGGATTTAGAAGCGGTTACTTGATGAGGGGCTTCCCGGACGGAGTTCCCTTGCCCTGGGTAGAATTGGAGAAAAAACTCCAGGCTCTCAAGCGTGAATGGGAGAAATACCAGGAGTGGTGGAAGAAGGTGAAACAGAGTGCCCTGACCTCGTGGCAGAAAGAGACTCGTGTAGAACTCATCAGCCTGGTCCGCCGAGCAGACTTTAAAGGAGCTAAAGAACTGGCCGAAGACGCCTTAGTGGGCGCGCAGGGAAATGGGCGAACCGGCCGGCTGGGAGGCGGTTTGGCGTTGGTGACTCTGTGGAAGGAGCATCTGAAGACACTTCCGGATTTGGAGCTTACCAGCCACAGCCTGAGGCAGGTAGAGGAAGAGGTAGCCCGCTGTCGCCACGATGTCAGTGAAGCCATAGAAGAATTGCTCTTTCTCCTTCAACCTGAGCTGGAGAAACTTGAGCTTGAGGAAGTAGCCATAAGGCATAGAGTAAGAGATTTTGATATGTCTCTTGATGATTATGAGAGTGAATTTGAAGCCGGCAAAGGAGCGCTTCACACTGCTTATAATGGTTTGGTCACGACAAAACGAAGAAGGGAGAAAGAAACCCAACGCCAGTATTGCTTGGAGTTACTGGAAGAGTTGAGAAAGCTGGCCCCTGAGTGGCCCGATTTAGAAACCTGGAGACAAAAAATTAGGGAGGCTTGACAATGCGGGTGGCGCTAGTGGCAGATGTGCATGGCAATGCTCCGGCTCTGCAAGCGGTTCTGGCAGATGCCAGAAAACAAGGAATAGACCAGCTTTGGTTCCTGGGAGATGTGTTGGGTTATGGCCCGCTGCCGGTCAGTTGTATATACTTGCTGGATGAATGGGAGCCGCCTGTCTGGTTGATGGGTAACCATGATCTGGCCGCCTTATTAAAGTGGGATAACCCGACCGAAGTTAACGCTACCATCCTTCAACTGACTCCTGGGGAGGAAGAGCGCCTGGTGGTTCAGTGGCATGTGGAACAACTCAGGGTTGGGGTGTCCGAAGAGCGGGTCGAACGGTTGAAAGCAGTTCCTACCTGGCTTCGGGTGAGCCCTGAAATATACGTCGCTCATGGGGCTATCCTTTCCCAAGACCCTGAAAGCGCTGAGAACTTAACAACAGCCAACTCATATTGTGATGGCAGCTCTGCTGGCCGCGACCTGACACTGAACACGATTCAGAAGTTAGAGGGCAAAACCAGGCCTGAAGTGAAAGCGGTGGTGGTAGGACATACTCATGTTCCCGCATTAGGACAGGCCAGTTCCTGGGAGAGACCTAGACGATGGGACTGGAGAGCCGGTCAGGATGAGGCCCTGGCTTTCAATCAACCAGACCCTTTACTCCTGCAAGATCTGGAAAACAAGCCTGCCCTCCTCTGCCCGGGCAGCGTAGGGCAGCCGCGTCTGGCCGGGGGGGATACTAGGGCTGCCTACGCTATTCTGGATTCGGAACGATGGGCCGTTTGGTTTCAGCGGGTTGCATACGAAAAAAGGGAGACTGAAGCGGCTAAAGTCCCCATGCCTCCTCGATTAATTGAGATAATTTCTGGAAGATCAGAGTCCTAAATATTCTTGCACTGAAGAGACACCCTCGGAGGAGATGATATGAGGTATTATCGTGAAGGAAAATCAAGTCTGTTTGCAGCTTTCTTTTTGCTGCTTTCTCTAATAACTCTGCTGAGCGCTATCTCCCTAAAAGCCAGCGCCCAAGAAGGGGGCGAAAGCTATACCGGAGTAGATATAGTTTTCCTGGTAGACCAATCAGGCTCTATGGGGGGTAGCTCCAAGGTCTCCGAGGACGATGTCAGTGACCCTGAGGGCCTGCGCTTCAGCGGTTTGCAGGAAATGATAGAGCGTCTGGCTAGCTATCGCTTGAATTACTTTCATGACTCGGATGTGCAGTTCCAGGTAGCCGTTGTCTACTTCGGCAGTAGTAAGACAGAAACTATCGTAGATTCCACCATCATTGATCCGGATACCCCCGACCAATTCCAATCTCTCTCTAAAAGGTTGTGTGATAAGGTGGCGCCCGGATCTTTCAAAGGCCATCTCGGTAATACAGACCATTGGGGCGCCCTGAAAAAGGCTAAGAGTATCCTGGAGCAAATGCAACGCTCATGGCGGCGGGGCGAACGCCATTTGCAAGCCGTTATGGTGATCACCGATGGCGACTCGTACCTGGATTGTCAATTAGGAGAGACGAAAACTTACTGCAACGAAAAGGATGAGTTCCAGGTAGAGCTATATCAGCGTGATCTTGAAGAATATATGCAAAGTAACCTTCCCTATCCTCCCTATCATTTTTTTCTGGCAGCCATCGACGATAAAAATGAATACTGGTCTGAGGCGGATGTGCGGGAATATTGGGAAACACTAACCCACAACAATGCAGAAAAGGTGGACGCCACCACAATGTGGGAGTTCTTCGAAGAAATTCTGGCAGATCTGACGGTCAATCAACCGGGCCTGGCCGACAAGAAGACCACCGAAGGCCAAATGGTAAAGATCCCTGATGCCGAAGATCGAGTCGCTGTCCCCCCTTATTTGCAAAAGGTGGAGTTTATTATCCACAAACCGGAGCCTAAGGCACGGGTGAAGATTTACCGGGATGGGCAGTTGTTAGAAGAGAGCCTGACGGCCAAAAAGGTCGAAGTCCAGGGTAAAGAGAATTACATCGAAACCATCACCTGGTATGAGCCTATACCAGGATACGTTACTATTGAGCGCCCTGCCACCACCAAGCTTCTACGTATCTTCATGGTTCAAGTCGCTGCCGATGTGAACTGCGATCGCCTGTCATCTGTGCCTCAGTTCATCCCGGTGTGTTTGCGATGCGAACTGAAGAGCGGGGGCAAACCATTGCCTCCTTATAACGAGCCTCGCTACCAACTGATAGTGAAGGCCGAAATAAAGAGCACAGGCACCATCAGCCGGGAACTTAATATGACACACATGGGGCAAGGCACCTATACAGCCTGCGACCTGCCGGTGCAGCTTGGTGATTATACGATCAGCATCGCAGCTTCCACCCAAAAACCGGATGGCGAACCCTTTGAGGTTTTCCGCGTGCCTCCGAAGGGCGCAGATTCGTTCAAGGTGGAACCAACGACCGTTCACCTGAATGTTGAAGGGAAGCCAACGGCCTTGATCTCCGTGCCGCTTTCTATCAAGTTCGTCGATCCCGATGATGTGGAGATGCCCATACCATCAGAAGCTGCTACTTTTGTTAAAATGAACCTCGTTCTCACCAGAGAGGGGCAGGAAACATCCCTCCCTCTGAGTTTTGACCCTGCTGGCTACCGCTACCGGGGTTCGTTTACTCCAGACCACCTGGGTACTTACCTGGCACGGGTGCAGGGTCAGGTGGAAAATCCGACCACCAAATTGCGCTTCACAGCTTTTGACGAAGAAGTGAGCAAGCTAGAGGTTCTGCCTCCCAAATTGGTCTGGGATGGCTTTTCCAGCCCCTGGCCCCAATATAGCCCGACCACCGTTGCTTTCCACCTGACCGATCAGGATGACCAGCCCCTCAGCGGGCGAGTTGATCCCTCCTGGCACCTGGAAGCAGAGGCCAGGATTCAAGGCGAGGGCCAGGAGGAGGCACTGGTCTTATCTCCAGAGGAGCAAGGGAGATGGAAAGGGAAGTTCACCCCTGAAAATGCTGGCAACTACGAGCTTCTGGTTTCCGTTCGGGCCACAAGCCTTGCAGGCGAGACGATCACCTTGATGGAAAACCAGAAAGTTATACCCTTTACCATCCGCCAGACGATCCTGGTTCGTACAGTGGTGCTCCGACCTTTAGCGGAGACGAGCTATGCCTGGCGAGATATTTTTTGGCAACCGGTCCCTCTGGAGATTGACGTGGGAGTAGTGGATAAAGCAGGAGCCCCTCTCCCGCCCGGCGAGGTGCAGCAGAACGCAGCAGATATCCCATTCAATGTAGAGCTAATCTCGCCGACGGGGCAGTCTTATGGCCCCCTGAATCTAGTTCCAGGAGATGCCCCCGGCCGCTATGTGGCCCACTTCAGTGATTATGAGCCGTTTGTCTGGTATGCCCACCGTAACCTGGGCTGGTATGAGCTCCATGTCCAGCCCGTTGCCAGGCTAAAGGAAATGTACATTTACCAACAGCCCGAAGGAGTTTCGAGCCGAATCCACCTGGGCCGCCATCCCAACTGGTGGATATTGCCGCTCATTTCAGGTGTTTTGTTGGTTTTCCTGATAGCTTACGCACTTTATCAGACATACCTGCATCTCTGGTCAGCCGAAGGCACAGTTACGATTGAAAGCGGTGGACCTCTCTGGATACGTCCGTTGAGAGGTTACAGCAAACATAAAGTGACGTTTACTGGCCGGGATGGCCTGCCAGGTAACATACGCAAAGTTGTGGTATCTCAGCCACGCGGCCAGCAGGTGGTCCTGGTAGATGTTCATTTAAAAAAAGGAGTAAAGATGCCGCTGGGAAGAATGTTTGATAGGGCGCGAAAGTCCCTTGGTGGCGGTGTCTTTGTCAGCTACGAGCGTGGGGCTGGTGCAGCAGTCCCGAAGATCTCCCTGAGTCTGGGGGTGCTGGCCTATAGCTTGTTAGCTTTGTTTTCGCTTGCTGGCCTGGGCGTAACGCTCTTCGCCATCGTTGTCAGCCTGGGCTGAGGTAACAGAGCACGGAGTTCAACCGACTGGCATAAACGGCGAAAAGTTGAATATGAAAAGGAGGTATTCTAATGTATCGTCCAGCATTGGTTATTGGATTAGGAGGCACCGGGGTGCTAACTTTGCGCCATCTAAAGGCCCAACTGCGGGCCTCGAAGGAGCACCATCTGCCTCCCCAGGTTAAGCTCATCGCCCTGGACACAGTCAGTAATAAAGGACAGTCTGCCCCGGTATCCGACAAGGTCCAGATCGAGGCCTTGCGCACAGAACTTGAGCCTGGGGAGTACTATTGGATCGGTGGTGATGTTTATGAGTTCGTCCGCGACATAGGCCGGGATGTGGAACGGGAACGAAAGGAGTATCCCAATATCGGTTCCTGGTTTCAGGCTGATACTTACTTGAAATGTCTGGCTCGTGCGTCTTTTACTTTGGACCGAGGGGCTGGTCAGTTGCGTCAGTTTGGTCGCCTGGCTATTTTCCACGATGTTTCGGCTCCGGCCCGCTCGTCCATTTACAGCTTGCTGAACCGGGCTATAAATGACATTCGGCGGACAGGCTTTTTCCCGAACCTGGATGTCTTCCTGATAGCATCGGTGGCAGGCGGCACCGGGGCAGGCATGTTCGTGGACATTGCCTACCTGGTACGCCAGATAGCCAAGCAAGATCATGATCTGGCCACGCGTTTGCGAGGATTCATGGTTCTGCCTGAAGCCTTTAGCAAGATTCCGGGGGGGGTGAAGTCTGCTATGCGGGCGCGAGCTTTCGCCTGCATGAGGGAGAACAAGCGCTTTATGGTGGACTTTCAGTACGAACACGGCTATCCAATGTACTACCACGCTTCAGGAATAGGGGGGATCTGGCATGCCTCCATCACCACCAAACTGTTCGATTTTCTCTACCATGTTGACGGGCAGAGTCAACAGAACCCTCTGACCAATGTGCTGCCGGAGTACGGGGTGACGGCCGCCATCGCCGACGCCATTACTGCCATGCTGGATAGCCCCCCACAGGGAGAGGAAGATGTTTATGATCAGCATACAACGAACGTAATTGCCCAGGCTTCGGACCAAATGGGCCACCAGGTGGAGAGGGGAACCATCTCCTTTGACTCCGCCATCGGGGGGTACTCGCTGATTCTGCCTATGCACCACATCAGCGAGTGGCTGGCCTATCGTTTGACCCTGGCAGCGCTAGATGACCTGTTAGTTCCCGAGGTGAAGGACGAGGATGGCTACCCGACCTCTCTATCCATTGATGCTAACGCTGAGATTCCTGGGACGCGAGGCCGGGAGGGGGTGCCTGGTTTACTCCAGGCAGCCGATATATACTCGCTGCGCACGGGGGAACGGATAGCCAACACCCCTTTCTTCCGGGAATTAGCCCGTGTGGCTCTCAACTATACCCCCAGGGACCCCACTATTGCGCAGGAATTAAGCTCACGAGAAGCCTACGACTGGGAAGTGCACCTGGAGCCGCCCGGCACCACCTCCGAGATCACGGCGGTGCGGCAGCGAGTGCAGCAGGAGTTGGCCCGGCGTCTGGTGGACGAGGTGCCCCCTAACGTGCGGGGTGAAAGGGCGGGCGGGGCCCTGGAGCGTATCTCGCGTGGGATTGAAAATTATAAGGGGTACCACCTGGGCCGCGAAGACTTCCGCACGGGCCAGCGCATGGGTGGTCAGTATCAACAGGCCCTGGAGGATTATGCCCGTATCCAACTGGAGCGCTACCGCCTGATGTTACAGACAGAATGCGAAAACATTCTGAACGGGGGACAAAATCCCGATGCTCTCCCCTCGGTCCATCGCGGAGGCAAACTGGGCTATCTGATTGATTTCATGGAAGGCCTTGAGGAAATGCTGGGTCGCTTCCTAAAAGCGCTGCACGAAGCAGGTGAGATGCGTGAAAGCCGGGGTGAAAAACAGGCCAGAGTAACAATGGCCGAGACTACCCGCCAGGAATTAGAGACAAATCCCGGCGGGATCTTTGGCGGTCGTCGCCGTCAGGCTTACCTGAATGCTGAACAGGATTTGGCTGACATGGAGAAAGCTATCATCATCGAAAACACGGTCCGGAAGCTGGCTGATTCTACGTTGCAATATACCCGCCAGTTGCGGGAGAATGCTCAGACCTGGGTCACCACTTTGGGGATTGGCTACAACGGCCTGTATGGCTGGCTGTTACGCGGCAGGCGACGGATTGAAGATGCTATCAGGGCTGAGCAGAGTGTGCCGGTACGCGAGTTCGTCTGGGACCAGGACTACCTGGATGACCTTTATGACAAGTATGCCTTCCAACTCCAGGCCGGCGTAGACGACTACCTGGGCAGACTCCTCTGGAACTATGAGCAGCAACGGACTGGCACCCGTGAAAACTTTGGCTTTCGGCTCTCCGTTCGGATTTCGGAAGACGAAGCGCAAAATCGGGTAGGTTTGGAGAACCAGCAACGCAACCTGGAACTCCTTCTCACCCCTGCCCGAGAGGTGTTCGCCTCCGTTTGGGAGCAGGAATCCATCCTCAAGTATCTCATGACCAAAAAGTTCACCGATCCGAACACCCTGGCCGACCTGCTGGCTGACAAAGGCGGATTTTTCTTGAACGCCACAGGACCGTCAATGGTGCCAGCTAATTACCTGCACGTGGCCCACGGTAGGGATCCGGCCGAGCGCGACTACTTGGATGCTATCCGCCGTCGCCTTGCAAACAGAACCCAGGCTAGGGGGGAGCTGACCAACGTGGTCAATTCCAGCGATCGTTTCGCCCTGCGGCTGGTGCATACCATGGACCTGATCCCGTTGGATGGAATAGCTTCGTACAGGAAGGCAGAGAGTGATTACTGGTCTCATGCCGGTGAGGTCGAGGATGGCCGGGGTATCCGGGGACGGCTGGGCCGGGAGACCCTCCACCTCTTCCCGGCTGAAGTGAATGCCGCCCGTCTGGAAACCCGCATCCAGAGCAAATTAGGAATTCCGAATCGAGCTTTGCACAATGACATCGTGCTTCAGATGGAGGATATGGATCGCTTCCGCCTTTTCGTCCGCTGTTGGGCCTTTGAACTCATTCGGCGAGACCGGAGAGAGGGGGGCAGCGGCGGGTATGAAAACTTCTGGTGTCTGGCTCTGCCAGAAGAGGACACGGGCAGCCTCGTTCGAGGGCCCGAGGAAGCCTTAAAAATCTACCTGACCCGTCCGGCTTCTGGCGACCCAGATATTGTGGAAGCCATGAAGATCTGGAACTATCAGCGACGGGACGTCCGCTCCGAGATAGAGATTCCCATTGATTACGCTCGTGCCCGGCGGGCAGTCCAGGTCATCAGGGACCAGGTGATGAATGAGTGGCAACAGAAGGACATTGGCATAGATAATGCAACTCTCCGGGAGCGCGTAGAAGCGTTGCCCAAGTCAGACCAGGAACGTTTCCAGCGCCTGTGGCTGGAACGCCGCTACCTGGAAGAGAGGCAGGAGGAACTCGAACCCGTTATCCGGAATGAACAGGCCAACGTTCTGGATCGAGACGCAGCGATTGCTCGCTATATGGTCCTCGATGACGACATCGAAAGTTTGAACCTGGCTATGGATGATATTCTGAAGAGCGCGGGTCGCGTGCGCTGAAATCTCGTTTTTTGCTCCCTCTCCTTGGAAAACCCAGGGAGAGGGAACATATTTAGGATACCCTCAAACAGACACCCAGGAGGCAAAGGAATATGAAGCGAAAGGATATCCCATTTTTAATCTTTGTCATCTTCTTGCTCCTTCTGTTAGCTATTTCCTATGTTCGTGAGCCTGGTATAGGTCACGCTTCTACTTCCCTTTACTCGCCTGACAACGTACCGAAGCTCGCAGACACGCCTACTCCTGCCCCTGGCGGCGCCGAAGCGCTGCGCCTGGAGAAAAGTCTTGACCGGACTACAGCCGGAAAGGGTGAGGAAATAACAGTCAGTCTGACTTTGAGCGCCGATAGCTCGGTCTGTGGACAGGAGGTGATCGGCAAGCCATTGGATGCCGTTCTGGTCATAGACCGTTCGGGCAGTATGAGCGGTCGCAAAATGTCCAGCGCCAAAGAAGCGGCCAAAGCTTTCGTAGATGAAATGAATGTGGCCGTAGACCGGGTGGCTGTGATTAAGTTTAGTGGTGATGCCGAGCTGCTCCAGACCTTGAGTCACAATGCCGGAGCTGTGAAAGCCGGTATAGACAGAATTAGCAGCAGCGGGGGCACATCTATAGATAGAGGTCTGGAGACGGCTCACTATGAGTTGATCGGAAATGGTCGGGCCGATGTCACTCTGGTCATTGTCATCCTGTCCGATGGGAAAAGCGATTTTCAGGACGCTGTCGAGGCGGCTAAAAAAGCTAAGGCCGATGGGATACGGATCGTCTCCGTCGGAGTTGGGGGTGATGTAGATAAAAAACTTATGCAGCAGATTGCCAGCAGCCGAGCAGACGGTCAGCCAGATTATCACTTTTCGCCCGATGCTTCGCACCTGAAAGACATCTATGTCTCGATTGCTCAGCAGATTCGCGAGTTCGTAACCGTTACCAATATTGAAATCCGCCATACCTTCGATCCGACCAAAATTGAGGTTGTCCCTGGCTCAATCTCCGATGGCGGGAGCCTCGCCGGTGAGACAGCGAACAACGTGATCGTCTGGCAACTGGATAAACTGGGCGAGCAGCCGCGCACCGTCTCCTACCGGGCAAGAGTTCAACAACATGGGCAATTCTTTTTAGATGAAAGTGATCAACTCAGTTATACTTTGTGTGAGAAAGAGACTCGTTCCTTTTCCACCAAGCCCGGCCTGGAGTTACAAGTGCCTGTTCCCACCCCAACGAGAACCCCCGGCGTATTTATCCCTGGTGTTCCTACCCCTGTCTCCCCAATCCTGGAAGCTTTCCGTCCCAGCCAGCCTCTCTTCTGCACAAGCCGCTATTGGTGGGTGCCCGCCTTGCTTCTTCCCTTGTTACTGGTCTTGTTATTAGTGCTCTTGCTGTGGTGGTGGTCATGGCGTAATCGGGTGACCTGGTACAATCTATGGCTGGAGTGGCGATGGCCCTGCCGCTTCTTGTCCATCCTCTCTCTGCTGTACCTGTTGCTCCTGGCTTTTCTCATTGGTCGGGAGTTCTTCGTGGGGCTGTGCAAGCCTACGGAAGCTGTCTATTTCTGGCGATTGGACGAAGGGGAAGGGGATTTTGGCATCTTCCTCACCAACCAGAGCGAGGGGGCCCAGCCTGTGTCCTTTAAGGCTCTGAACCAGGGAGGGTGTGTGGGGTGCCATTCTGTTTCCACTGCTTCTCATCGAATTGCGGCTGTCAGGGGCCCTATTCCAGATCGGGGTGTGGTCTACAGCCTAGCCGGGGAGAAAGTGGAGATTCCCCCCATTGATGCTATCTATTACGGCTGGTCCCCTGACGGGCAGAAACTGGCCTTTGCCGATTCAAGAGGGGACATCCACCTGCTCGATTTGCAAACTGTGGTGGTAACGCCGCTCGAAGGAGCAAGCGATCCGGCTCTGATCGAGACCATGCCAGCCTGGTCGCCTGATGGTCAGACGATCGCCTTCGTGCGCAGTGCAGCTACTCTTGGTATTGGCGGCACCGACGTGGAAGGGCCTTCAGATATTTACACCGTTCCAGCCAGTGGCGGCCAGCCTCAACCTTTACCAGGGGGCGGTGGAGAGGGCTTCAACTATTACCCGGCCTATTCCCCTGATGGTCAGTGGCTGGCTTTCACTCACCACACAACAGGCTATGGTACCTACTCGGACCCTGCGGCCGAAATCTATATAGTTCCGGCCAGTGGGGGGCAGCCCCGTCGTTTGCAAGCTAACGATGCTCCTGGTGGTACTGCACTGCAAAACGTAAGCAACTCCTGGCCTACCTGGTCTCGGGATGGACGTTGGCTGGCCTTCAACAGTAAACGGAATGACCCGGCCTTTGATGTGTTCGTCACCGCTATTGACCAGAATGGGAACTCCGGGCCAGCTATCCCTCTACCCGGGGCGTCCGCCCCTGGTGTGTTTGAACATACCCCTTTCTGGGGTGAACCGCTTCAACTTTTGCCCCTTTGGCAACGGTTGCTCAATCTGTGGCCCTGGCTGATACCGCTATTGCTGCTGTTTCTGCTGCGCTGGCTGCTGTGCCGCGCCAAAAAAGAGGTTATAGTGAGACATCTTCCAGAGCTGGGCGCCCGTCCCCAATCACGAGAGCCGGTGTCGTTTAAGGCTCCCCCGCGCGGCCTGCCGCCTGAATGGGATCCGGCTCCGACCCTGGTCATCGGCCTGGGGGGTACGGGGCGCTGGGTGCTGACTCACCTCAAGAAGAACCTGCTGGACGCTGGAGCCGGGCAGTGGCGTGAGCAGGTGCGTCTACTCCTCTTGGACACGGCCCTCCATGAGGTAGTGCAAGGGCAAGAAATCTCAGTCCAGGTGGGTGGAGTGAGCCTTAAAGCGGAGGAGCAACTTATCCTTGGTGAAGATTTGCGAGAGCTTATCCAGCAGATGGCCCAGAACCTGGGAGCTGAGCCGGAGATGCAATCCTGGTTCCCGGCCCAAGAATACGTTCGGGTCCGGCGCTTGCCTGATGCCCAGATGGACGTGCGGCGAACCACTAACCAGCGCCGGCCAATGGGACGGGCCATTGTCTTCGACGATGTCCGTCAGGGCGAAGCATCACGCTTGTGGACCACCCTCAGCCGGGGAGTGCGGCAGGTATTGGCCGAGGAACGGGTGCGGGTAATCAT
>DAOULT010000201.1:0-12039 GCA_034417895.1 Anaerolineae bacterium
ATGCGGAGGCGATGGCCGCCTACCTGCACACCGAGTTTGTAGACTATCCGGGAGTGACGGGCCCTATTCTGGGCTATGACGAGAACGGCGACCGGCTAGGGACGGTGCACATCGCTTACATCATCAACGAGGACGGCTCTTTCTCGCCCTACGTTGCGATGCCGTCTGAGCCTGCCGGAGAGCCTATCAGGATCGGGCTACAGGCGCCTATCACCGGCGAGTACGCCTACGAGGGCGAGGGCTTCGTCAAAGTGCTGGAACTGGCAGTGGAAATGGCTAACGCCGCGGGCGGGCTGCTGGGGCGGCCCGTGGAGATCGTCAAGTGCGACGACGTGGGCAAACCGGACGAGTCCTCCAAGTGCGCCACCAAGCTGGTCAGCGAGGGGGTGGATGCCGTCATCGGGAGCTATAGCTCCACCTGCACCGAGCCGGCCTCCGAGATCTACAACGAGGCGGGCATCCTCCAGATCACACCCTCTTCGACCGCCACGCGGCTGTCCCAGAAGGGTTTCCAGCGTTTCTTCCGCGTCTGCTTCCTGGACGACCGTCAGGGGTTGTTTGCGGCTAACTTCATGAAGGATGATCTGGGAGCGCAGAAGGTGGCTATCATGCACGACAACTCCACCTATGCGCAGGGGTTGGCCGAGCACACCGAGCGGTACGCCAGGGAAGCCGGTCTGGAGGTGGTGTTCATGGACGCCATCAACCCCGAAGACACGGACTTCACGCCGACGCTGACCAAGGTGAAGGAGATCGGGCCGGATGCGTTGTACTTCACGGGCTACCATCCGCAGGGCGGGTTGCTGCTGAAGCAGGCCAAGGACCTGGGAGCCGAGTTTGCGTTCGTGATGGGCAACGCCTGCAATAACCCGGAGCTGGTGGACATCGCCGGGGTGGATGCGGCGGCAGGGGCCTTCTTCACCACCGAGCCATTGCCGAAAGACATCGAGTATCCAGAGGCTCAGGCATTTGTGGAGGCTTTCAGCGAGAAGTACGGAGAGGAACTGTCGAGCATCTGGTGGCTGATGGTGGCCGATGCTTTCAACGTCATCGCCGACGCCATCGAGGCCACGGGCGGGACCGATGCGGAGGCGATGGCCGCCTACCTGCACACCGAGTTTGCAGACTATCCGGGAGTGACGGGCCCTATTCTGGGCTATGACGAGAACGGCGACCGGCTAGGGACGGTGCACATCGCTTACATCATCAACGAGGACGGCTCTTTCTCGCCCTACGTCACCGAGTAGCCATCAGGATCGATAACCACTTAGAGTCAGTGGTCAGACCAGGGGCCAGGACATTCCCAGTACCTGGCCCCTGGTGGTTTATTGGTTTCGTCTCAGGGAGAGCAGCGAGTGAGAAAGGAGGCATCCGATGACAGTGGCCGGGTTGAAAGCTAAAGACATGATGACCAGACGCGTGGTTACTATCGATGAAGATATAACCGTGGCCGAAGCGGTACGGTTGATGAGAAGCGAGGGAGTCACCAGCCTGATCGTCGATAGGCGAGATGAGGACGACGCCTATGGCATCATGACCCGCAGAGACGTGGTGAACAAAGTGGTGGCCGAGGGCAGAGCCCCGCGAGAGGTCAAGGTATCCGAGATCATGACCAAACCGCTGATCGTGGCTTCAAAGGGGCTTTCTTTGGAGAACTGCGCCAGACTCATGAGGATGACCAACATCAGAAGGCTGCCCGTCTTCGATGGGCAGAAGGTGATCGGCATTGTGAGCAACACCGACATCTTCGACGCTATGGAAGTATAGGTGGCCGGGTGGACGGGTAAATGGTCAAATCAAGTGGTAATGTGCTCAGGCGCAGTATAGCCGCCCCTGGAGCCAGGATAGCAAACAATTTCCCCCACCTTTATCCCACAGAGGATTGGCAGGCCCATTACTGGACAGTGACCGAAGAAGGGCGCTTGCAGGCAGGAAGGGCCATCGTCCAGTTGCCGCAAGGGTACGCGTCTGTTTGCCTCGAAGTAGAGGTGGGCTACAACGGCTGCATCTATGGCGTGAGACGCTGGGGGGTGGCCTGTTACACTTCCATCCTGGAGGATATTGGTTTTGACCCTGCTCCCCTGCTGAGCGGCGACCGGCAGAAGTATCCCGCTGGCGACGAGCAGGAGATGCTGGCCGTGATGATCGACGTTACCTATTTCGACCTGCCCGGCTATTTCATTATCGCCAGCCAGGAACATCCCTTCCTGCTCTTTGATCCCGAAGGGATACTGAAAGGGGCTTATGTCAAATGGTACACTTACCTGGGAGCTTTGGCCTACCTGGTCTCTGATGGGGCGGTACAGGCCCGCTTCGCCCACCTGTGGCGTGAGAACATGAGCCTTTACGAGGAGGCGTTGGGCTATCTCCTGGAAGCGTTGCCGGCCGGAGATGGTTAACCATGCTCGTTGGAGTTATTCCAGACGCCAACGGGCCTGGTAAACACGATATTCTGATGGCAAAGAGAATCGGTTGAAGAGGAGATTTGCCAATTATTGGTAAAGTTGGTATAATATAACACAGACAGCCGCATTAGAGCGCCTCAACCGATTGTCTCAACAAGAGGGGGCCTGGTCATGGATATCCAGCTTAAAAGACTACTTCTTCTATGTCTGATCCTGGGCCTGGGTGGGCTGGCTATGGCTGGCTGCGCCGTAGCCACCAGCCAGGCGGCGACCGTTCGTGGTCAGGTAACGCCTACGGCCACGCCCCTACCCGGAGTTACCAGGGTGTCTATTCGGGTGAGTTCCCCCGACATCATCGTGCCTGCGCCTCGGGTCTCGGTGGCCGAGGCGGAAGCCACTCCCGCAGGGGTAAGCTCCCAGGCCAACGTAAGTGTTCAGGCCACCGCCGGGGCTTACCAGAGCGGGGGCATGTACTACACGGTAGTCACAGGCGACACCCTGTATAGCATTTCCAAACGCTACGGTCTCACCGTGGAACAGCTCGCGGCCGCTAACGGTATTGTCTATCCATATTACATCCAGATCGGCCAAACTCTGTACATCCCGCCGGCCAGCGCCACGCCGGGCGGAAGGACCCACCTGGTGCAGACAGGCGAAAATCTGTACCGCATCTCCAAACTCTATGGCCTCACCGTGGAGGATATCGCCAGGGCCAACAACATTCCCCCTCCCTACCACATTCAGGTGGGCCAAACCCTGATTATCCCCGGCTATGGATGGCTAACCCCCACACCGTGGGGCACGCCAACCTCAACGCCGTGGTGGACGCCTTCTCCAACGCCGTGGTGGACGCCCTCTCCAACGCCATGGTGGACGCCGACGCCCACCACCAGCCCGGAAATGCTGCTTTACGCCTCCCCTGACGGCAAATTTTCCGTCCAGTATCCCGGCAGTTGGCAGCGGATTGAGCCGGAACAAAAGCTGGGCTATTTCTGCTTCTGGGCACAGAAGACGGAATATCCCCTCTCCACTCTGGTCGGCGTGGCCTCTAAACCAAACGGCCAACGGAGTTCGGTTGAGGTGCTGCGGGAGTATCAGAACATGCTGCCCACCCTGCTGGGGACGCGGCTTGGTCAGCCCAGCCTTTCGTGGGAAGGTGAGCCGAATCCATACCTTATCGCCGGTAATCTGGGGCAGGAACAATATGGTCTGGCTACCTCGTACCTGGGAAGGGCCAGAATTCGCCTGATAGCGGTGGTCAACGACAGATGCGAATACATGGTCCTGACCGCCGCCCAACCTGAATTCTGGGACAGCGAAAAATCCATTATGGAATTTATGATCGGCACTTTCAACTTCCTGCCCTGAGCAAACGGCCCTGACCGCTTGACCCCTGGCCGCCGACCAGGGGTCTTTTTCGTCCCTGGCGAGAGCGGTCTGGCCGGATGGGGCAGAGACGTTCAGCCCATATTTATTTGCCCTTGTACAAAAGTTGTAGTACAATAGGAATCGTCAAGGATAGCTATCTCTCAAGAGGTAAGAGCATTGATAGAGATAGAAGTTAGAATTTTCGCCACCCTGGGAAAATACGCCCCCGGCTTAAAGCCAGGCCAGGCGCGGCGGCTCACTATAAAAGAGGGGACGGCGGTGGGGGAGCTTGTAGAAAACGAGCTGGGCATCCCGCCTGAAGCGGTAAAAAACGTTTTCGTCAATGGGGTGGCGAAAGAGGATGACCACCTCCTGGCCGATGGCGACCGGGTGGGTATCTTTCCGCCCATTGCAGGAGGCTGAAAATGAACGGCACTTTGCGCCGGCGGATAGACGATGTGGCCCAGGTAGAGGGCGAGCTGAGGGTCATCCCTCTGGCGCAGGTGCAAACCCTGGCCGGGGAGTTTGGCCTTTCCCCCCGAGAGGTAGAATTGGCCGCTTTGGAGAAGCGCGTTTTGCCCCGCCGTTATCTACGCAGCTTCGGCACGGTGGGCTGGAAAGGCCAGATAGCTTTGCTCCACTCCACCGTAGCCGTAGTCGGTCTGGGCGGGTTAGGGGGTAACGTGGTGGAGGGTCTGGCGCGCATGGGAGTGGGACGGCTGGTGCTCATCGACGGCGACGCCTTTATCGATCACAACCTCAACCGGCAGGCCCTTAGCTCCGAGAGCAACCTGGGCCGCTCCAAGTCAGAGGTGGCCCAGGCGCGTGTGGCTCACATCAATTCGGCGGTAGAGGTGGTGGCCCACAACCTGTTCGTTACCGCCGAGAACCTGGGCCAGTTGTTGGCCGGTGTGGACGTGGTGGTCGATGGCCTGGACCGGCTGCCCGCCCGCTTGATGCTTCAAGAAGCAGCCCAAACCCTGGGCCTCCCCATGGTACATGGGGCCATTGCCGGTTACGTCGGGCAGGTGATGACCATCTTCCCTGGCGATAGCGGACTGCGCGCCCTCTACGGTGAAGAGAATGTGCCCCCACAAGGGGCCGAAGTGCAGTTTGGCTGCCCGGCGGCCACCTCGATGATGACCGCCGCCTGGCAAATCCAGGAAACGTTGAAAATCATCCTGAAGTGTGGCGAACTCCTGCGGCATAAGATGCTTTTCATGGATGCCGAAATGGGAGTGGTAGAAATTCTAAAAATTGCAGACCCTGGAGAGAACGTATAGTGTGGCGAACATTAGTGGTCGTGTGTCTGGCGGTTCTGGTTGTGCAGGCCTGTGCCTGCCCATTATCTTCCCCCTTTTTGGGACAGGCCAGACCCACGCCTGATATAACCGAGTTGAAAGCGGCGGGAAAACAAACTATCTCCACCCCTGTCAACACCCTTCCGCTCGCGGCCTTGTCAGAGGTCGTTACCCCAACGACTGAGGCGATAATCTTCGATGATTTTTCCAGCGCCGATGGCCTTTTTTCTATAAAGTATCCTTACTCCTGGTTTGTTGGTGAAGGGGAAGAGTTTGGGGTTATCTTCTCTGAATCCCGCCCTATGACTCAGGGGAGCGCCAGACTGGAGGAGGCGGCCACCCTGCTCATTCTTTTCAGGGAGAACGGGCTGGAAAGCAAAACCCCCCAGGAGATGCTAAGCTCCCTTTTGAAAGATTTCCAGACCAACTGGAAAAATACCCACATCTCCAAAATAGGCTCTTGCGCCCTCGGTGGAGATACAGCCGCCAGGGTGTTGGTCAAAGGCCACGATAAGGATTCGGGCCTCGACTTTACGATGGACATGATAGTGATGGCCCACGGGACGCTGGGGGGGCTGTGGCTGGCTATCGCTCCCCAGGAACGGTGGGCTGAAGTGCGGCCTGTTTTCGACGAAATGCTCACCAGTTTCCGTTTCCTGGAGGCGGAACCAACCCCGGCCTCTCCGAAGGGGCCGGTCTTCGAGACGGCCTTTGGGCAGTCGGGCTTCGGCGACGGGGAATTCAAATCCCCTTCCAGCCTGGCTATCGACGATCAGGGCCACCTCTACGTGGTCGATTACGGCCACAATCGGGTGCAGAAATTCGATCCCCAGGGGCAATACCTGTGGCAGATAGACGGTTTTGAGCAGGTGCGGGCCGTGGCCGTCGATGAGAGGGAGAACCTTTACGTCCTGGATCAAGAAGCGGCTATTATCAAGAAGTATAATCCCGAGGGCACCCTTCTGTTTCCATTCGGCGATTCGAGCAAAATGGAATCTCCCTCGGACCTGGCGGTGGATAAGGAAGGCAACGTTTACGTGACCGACACGGGCCATCAGCGTGTGCAGGTGTTCGATTATTGGGGCCGTCCCCTGCGAGCCTTTGGGGGATCGGCCTCTGGGGAGGAGCGTCTGACCAGGCCGTGGGGCATCGCTCTGGATGGACAGGGCAACGTCTACGTGACCGACGTCGCAACCATGGCCGTGTACATTTTCAACGCCGAAGGCAACCTGGTGCACAGGTTCGGCAGTAGAAGCAAATTCGACAGGCCCAAAGGCATCGCCGTAGACGGAATGGGACAAATTTACGTGGCGGATACGGGCAACAATCGGCTGCAAGTCTTCTGCGCCCTGGGGGAGTCTCTGCTGCACGAACTGGGATCAGGGGCCAGAGCGCCAGAGGAGAGGATGAGCAACCCCGAAGCGGTAGCCCTCGATAAGCAGGGCCACCTCTACGTGACCGATACAGGCCACGACCGGGTTCAGAAATTCCGCCTGCAAACCAGCCAGGATTTGCTGACCAACGGCGATTTTGCCACCGGACTGAAAGGGTGGCAGAGGTGGAGCGAACCGGCTATCGAGCTGAAAGAAGAGTCCATAAAAGTGGTAGAAGGCGACGAGACTCACCTCCACATCCTGGAAATCCAGCGGGAAAAGACAGGCCAGGGAGGATTGTATACTCTGGGCGGGGTGGGGGCCTACCAGGCCCTCGACGTGAACGTCAGGTCATATTCCTCCCTGCTCCTGAAGGCCGAGGTGAAGGTCATCAAACAGGACGGGAGCAACATCGCTCATTGGGATAAAGGCCGCCAGCCAGAAGGAGCGCTTATGATCCGCCTCCAGTATCAGGATTCCACTGGTAAGATCGGGGAGTGGTATCATGGGTTTTACAGCGGAGAGGTGAAGGAGGCGGACGCTCAACGCTTTACTCCTGTCCCTCACGAAAAGTGGTTTTCGTATACGTCGTCTAACCTCTTGGCCGACATACCCGATCTGGTGACTCTCCAGGAGTTGCGTATTTATGGCTTTGGCTGGAGCTTCGCCAGCCAGGTCAGCGACGTCAGGCTTATTGCCCAGCCCTGAGATTTATGCAGCTACGATAACACAATCAGGCTTACGAGAGCAAGCAGGTTATGCCCATCGTGGTAGAGGAGACTGAGCGGTTCGTAGTCGTAACCGTGTATGTTTTCTACTTTGGAGGAAGGCCATGAAAATTACTTATGACCCGGAAGTGGATGCCGCTTACATTTACTTTACCGAGAAAGAGCCGCCGGAAGTAACCACCATTCGCCTCGCGGAAGACATTGCCGTTGACCTGGGGCCCGGCGAAGAAATAGTCGGTATAGAGGTTCTGGACGCTTCCATACATCTAGAGTTGAGCAAAGCGGAGCCGAAAGTGAAGCTCGAAAACCTCCAACTGGCCTGAAGTGGAAGTTGTTAGGATGCTGTCTATCTGTATGTGGTGGTTAATTATAGAGATATTGGGCCTTATCACCTTCCCCCTGGCCTTCGTGGTCTTCAGGAAGCTGCCGGGGCGGGGCTATGCGTTTGCTCAATCGCTGGGCCTGTTGCTGGTGAGCTATACTTTATGGCTGGCCGCCAGCCTGGGCTTTTTGCAGAACAGCCGGGGGGCCATCGTTTTCATCATTCTCCTTCTGGCCCTGGTCTCAGCTTTTATCGCCCGGCGGGAGCGGGCCGCTTTGGCCGACTTCTGGCGAGAAAAGCGCTCCCTGATCCTCAGCACGGAGCTTGTTTTCACGGTGGCGCTGGTGGCCTACGCCTTTTTCCGGGCGCACGATCCGGCCATCAACCACACCGAGCAGACCATGGACTTCGGCTTTATGAACGCCATTCTGCGCAGTGGGCGTTTTCCTCCCCGCGATGCCTGGCTGTCGGGCTTTGCCATCAGCTACTATTATTTCGGCTACCTGATGATGGCCCTTCTGACCAAACTGTCTGGGCTGCCTTCGGGCGTGACCTATAACCTGGCCCTGAGCCTGATCTTCGCCTGGACGGTGCGGGGGGCCTTCGGCCTGGTCTACGATCTGACTCAGGAGATCAGGTACGGGATATTGGGCGGGATATTGGTGGCTGTGGCGGGCAACCTGGAGGGCGCTCTGGAGTTCCTTCACGCCAAAGGCTTCGGGTCGGAGGCTTTCTGGCATTGGATCGGCATCCATGACCTGGCCGAAGCCGCCCTCAGCGAAACGTGGCATCCGGGCTATTACTGGTGGTGGTGGCGGGCTACCAGGGTCATCTGGGACAAAAATGTGGTGGGCAAATTGCCGGAGGTCATCAGCGAGTTTCCGGCCTTCAGCTTCATGCTAGGCGATATGCATCCGCACGTTATGGCTCTGCCCTTTGGCCTGTTGGCTTTGGCTCTGGCCCTGAACATACTGAAACAGGACATAGGCCGCCACAGACAGGAGAAAGATAGTAGTAACGACTTAAGTCGTTACTACTTTCAATCACATCATGGAAAACGACCGCCCTCCGCTGTTCAACGTCTGGCGACTGACCTCTGGGAACGTCTGGGGCGCGGCTTCGATGGAAATGTGCCGGCTCTCTTTCTCGTCCCTTTCTGTCTGGGGGCGCTGGGCTTTCTGAACAGTTGGGATTTCCCCACCTATTCGCTGATAGCCATTGTGGCCTACGTGGTGAGCTTTTACAGGCGGCAAAAGAGGCTGGCGGTGTCCCTTTTCTCCCTGGTGGAAGAGGCGGTGATTTTCGCCTTGTGGGTGGGCGTTCTGGGCGTTGGTTTTTACCTGCCCTTCTACATCGGCTTCCGCTCTCAGGCCAGCGGCTTTCAGGCCGTTTTCTACACCAAGACCAGGCTGCCTCATTATATCATTATATTTGGCCTGTTCCTCTTCGTGGTGATCAGTTTCCTGGCGGCCCAGGCGTTTAAGTGGTTTTCCACAGCACCGGACGACGAACACAGCGAACATAAAGAACAGGCCGAAAGAGTAGAGGCCGGCGCTTTCCTGTCCGGGTTTCTGGCTATATTTGCCCTGGCTCTGGGGGGCGCGGTGCTGGTGACCGTCGTTCTGGGCCTGGCGAGAGGGGTGCTGCTCATGGCTTTGCCCGTCATGCTGAGCAGGCCGCTGGTCCCTCTTTTAGTGGCCGTCCTGCTGTCCCTGAGCGGGGCCGTTCTGTGGGTGCGCCTGCGGTTTCCCCCCGCCGAAGCAAACGATCAGGCCGCTGTTTTCAGCCTGATCCTGATCTTCACCGCCCTGCTTCTGACCTGCGGCACAGAGTTCGTCTACGTGCGGGATTCTTTCGACTCGCGGATGAACACCATTTTCAAGCTCTATTATCAGAGCTGGGTTTTTCTGGCCGTGGCCTCCGCCTTCGGCGTTTACTGGCTTGCCAGGCGGGAAGGTTGGGGACGTTACCTCTGGTCAGGGAGCTTTGGGGTGCTGTTGCTCTTCTGCCTGTACTATCCGGCGGCGGCCTTCTACACCAAGGCCAACGGCTTTGCCGATGCGCCTACCCTGGATGGCACCGCCTATCTTCAAACCCACCGCCCCGCCGAATATAAGGCCATTCATTGGCTGGCCGAACACGCCGCCGACGACACCATCATCGTGGAGGCCAGCGGCTGCGTGTATTGCGAACGGGGCCGCGTTTCGGCCTGGACCGGAGTGCCGACCGTTCTGGGCTGGCCCGGCCACGAGCGACAGTGGCGGGGCAATAACGTCGAAGCCGGACGCCGTGAACCCGAGGTGGCTACCATTTATCAGACCCCAAACTTGAATCAGGTAAAGACCCTCCTGGAGCAGTATAACGTCCGATACGTTTACGTCGGCCAGTCGGAGAGGGAAGCCTATCAGCTCAGCGAGACTCAGATCGCCAGATTCGGCTCTATTTTGAAGCTGGCCTATGATCAGGACGGGGTGAAGATTTTCGAGAGGTAGAGGCCCCTGGACAGAGCCTTGCCAAGATGACCATAGATGAGTTATAATAAGGATCAAATGGTATTCCAGGCTATGGTCACAAATGCCTGAGACACTGCTATTCCACACCTGAGGAGGCGATGAAGATGCCTGATGATAGGATCGTTGTTGACCCTGACAAGCTTGCTGGCGCACCTCACGTAAAGGGGACGGAGAGACCCGTTAACATGATTATCGATCTGGTAGAGGCCGGGCTGTCCCATGATGAAATCGTGGCCGCCTACCCGGAGCTGACCCCGGAGGATATAGAGGCCGCCTTAGCTTATGGCAGGACGTAGCTTTTCATCGCCACGATCGGGGCCATGGACTATAAAGTTTGTCCAGGCCGGACAGGACAGGTATTGTTGCCAATCTCTACTCCGAATACGATATATCAAATAACCAAAATGAGGGGAAAAAATGTCTCAGCAGAAAAAAATCAAGATCGGTGGTATTATGCGGAGCACCAACCTGGCTATGATAGGGGTAATGTCTGCTCCAGACCGACCTGGCGTAGCCGGTGCGGTGCTCAATTGTCTGGGACACCACAACATCAACGTCCAGTTCATCGTGCAATGCATCGATCTGAACAACTGTGACGACGTGGTGCTGTGTGTTAGCGAAGATGATCTGGACGAGGCTCTGACGCTCCTCGAAGGGGTGAAAGAAGAGATTGGGGCTAAGGGGCTGGTGCATACCCCTAACGTGGGGATCGTTTCCATTTTTGGTCCTGATTTTCGACACCGACCGGCTATAGCGGGCGCGATGTTCCTGGCCCTGGCCTCGGTCAGGATCAACATCCTGGCTATCAGTACCTCGATCTCGACGGTGTCCTGCGTCATCGAGGCCAACCGTCTGGCCGATGCGGTCAAGATGCTGGGCCAGACCTTCGAGCTGCCCTGAGCCCTGAGACAGCAGCCGTGCTTCTCAGAAGATACCCAGGCCCAGGCAACCTCTGCGGTCCTCACCCTCCTCCAGTTCCTCTTCCGGGGAAGCAGGTTGTCTCATCTCCAATTCTTCCGCTTCAAGCTGTTTTTCCAACTGTCTCAGGCGCTCTTCTGTAATGCGGTGTTGGTCTTCTTCTCCGCGTTTTAGCTCAGCCAGTTCTTGTTCCAGCCTCAGCATCCGATCCCGGAGTTTGACGTTCTCCTCTTTTAGATTGAAATTGTCCTGAATGACCACTCCCATAAGGTCACGATTAGCCTGTTGACTGCTCAAGATAGCCTGCTGACCGTTCATCACGGTGTGGAGAGCATCGCTCATGACGGCCATGGCCGGGGCCAGGGGAGGCGAAGCGTCGTGGGCCACCAGGGCGTACCTGTCGCCGCTCTTTTCTTTTTCTTCACCCTCTTCCTCAGCCCCGCTTTGTTGTCCCTTTTCCAGACGACTGGCTACTTGTTGATAAGTAAAACCCTCGGCCAGCAGCTCTTTGACGGTGGTAAGAACGTTTACGTCTTCATCGGTGTAACGAGTGGGTTCTGACTCAGAGGCCGGATTGGTGGCCGTCTCTGATAGAAAAGAGGCAAATTCTTGGCACCAGCGACGCAGGGTGGACGACGACACTTCGAGTTGAGTCGCTACCTGGTTGGCAGGCCAATACCTGGGTTCAGGCATATGGACTAAGGACCACCTTTCATGTGCGAGGGGTCTGCCTCGGGCCGCAGACCCTCCCGCCTGAGTTTGTCCTCAATTATAGCCTGTTAAGCCAGGGATGTCAACTTTCCTGGTCATCGTCGATGATGTGATAGGGGGCATCTATGTAGCCATCTATGCGCCCTTTATCTATCGCCTGGCCGCTCTGCACCTGGCTCGCTCCTGGGCCGGAGGCCAGGTCTTGCAGGTGTTGTCTCACCAGTTCAGGAGGACACACCTTGATGAAAAGCATGAGGCCCAACAGAATGGCTCCGATATCATCCAGCTGGCCCAGGCCCGGGATAAAGTCGGGGGCCAGGTCGAGAGGGAAGATAACGTAGAGCAGAGTAGCCACCGGTATGGCCTTCAGGAGAGGAGGGACACGCCCGTCCGTCAACAG
>DAOULT010000202.1:0-8685 GCA_034417895.1 Anaerolineae bacterium
CCATTCTTCGTTGGGATACCTTACCCCGGCCGAGTTCGAAGACCAGTGGCGATGCGCACAAGAACTGGCCCTCGATGTTCACTAAGAATCGCTCAAAAGGTGCCCAGTTTTTTGGGTTCACTACAGTCTGCTCTTGAAACTTCTGCCAGATGTCCTCCTTCAACCGCTTTACCTTATCTGCAAATATCTCCTCTGGGGTCGGCTTGTCTATATCAAATAGCGAAAGCTGTCGCGGTTGGGTGGCCTGAAATTCCTCGACTTCGCGCTGATAGGTCTCCTCCTGTCCGTAGATAATGTCATTCATCAAGATGGCGCCCTTTGGATGCCGAGTCGCAAACACCAAATAGTATTTAACAGCGCGACCTATTTCCTTGATGTCATAATCGCAAGCGAAGGCTCCCTCACCAATATTCATACCATCAGCCAATCGCTGTAGATACAGATCTACCATTCCTCTAATTCCCTTATCTAACCAAACCCGGTGCCACTGCCGAGGGTCTGCAAAGCCGTAGAACTCACTTAATCTGTGGACCTTAGCCGCAGCGCCCCTACTGTTAGAACCATAGAAGCCTGCCAGTCGGTTGATGGTTTTTGGATCAACCCGTAGTAATATTTCCGTGATATCAGGTCGGCGCAAAATCCTGTAGAGGGTAGCCATTTCTACACCGCGAATGCCGAAAGGGTCAAGAAAAAACAGCGCGGGATGGTTGCTTATTTCGCTCAATACCTGGTCAATGTTCTCCGCCAGAGTTCCCTGGAGGTTGGTCACTACTCCTGAATATGGACGCGTGTTCTCTTCTAAGTTTTTGAATCGTTCCTCATCAGCCTCGATATTTATACAATATAAGGCATACTCCTTATCCTCTTTGGCTAATTCGTTGGCATATTGGGCAGCCAGCACCGGCGAGCCTTTGGCTCTATCCTCGTAAATGCCTGGCCCTGCAAAGCCATCAATATAGTAGACTGTGCCCCTGGTGCCTCCTAGAATCCTTACAAAGCCGGTCAGATAGTACGTCAGCAAGTTGTGCTTTCGTGCCGACCATTCCTTTAGTTCACCGAAATAATCATCTGTGGGCCCGCTACCTGGCATGGCTATCCCCCTTGGTATGCAAGATCATAATACTCACTCCCCCAAACCACTTCACTCCAAATTGTATCACATCCTGCTCATTTTGTCCAACGCGAACTTTTTACATGGCAAATTGTTTGTTATTATACCCTAACTACTATCCTTCCTGCAACAGTCTGCGCCCAGGTCCAAAAAGCAACTCCACCCTTCGCGCGTGTGAAGTCAGCAAAGCGCCAATAAAAACGGACTTCCCATCAGGGGCTCACGTCGTATCTTCGTCTTCGGATTGAGGATGGCTCTGCTTTTCCTGGAGTTGCTGGAGGGCGTCCCTGGCCGTTCGGCGTACATCTTTGTCCAGGCCATGCTCTGCCACCTCACGCAGCGTGGATAATGTGGCTTCGGTCGCTTGCGCCAAGCGGCCCAACGCTTCCGCCGCCCCGACACGCACCCCGGCGGCCACCTGTTCGTCGCAGGCCAGGGTCAGCAGGATTTCGACCGCCACTTCGATCTGCCCCAGGCTGCCCAGCGCCTTCGCCGCCCCGACACGCACCCCGGCGGCCACCTGTTCGTCGCAGGCCAGGGCCAGCCAGGATTCGGCCTCTTTGTTGGTCTGCCCCAGGCGGCCCAGCGCCTTCGCCACCCGGACGCGCATCCGGGCGTTCACCTGTCCATCATGGGCCAGGGCCAGCAGGATGTCGGCGGCGACCTCAATCTGGCCCAGGCGGCCCAGCGCGTTCGCCACCCCGACATGCACCTCGGCGGCCACTTCCTCGTCACGGGCCAGAGCCAGCAATGCTTTGGTCTGCTCCAGACGGTCCAGCGCGACCACCGCCCTTTTGCGCATCTGGATGTTTACCCGTCCGTCACGGGCTAGGGCCAGCAGGATGTTGGCGGCGACCTCAGTCTGACCCTGGTGGCCCAACGCCACAGCCGCACCGACGCGCATCCAATCCTCCACCCGTTCGTCGCGGGCCAGGGCCAGCAATGCCTTGGTCTGTTTCAGACGGCCTAGCGCGACCACCGCCCTTTCGCGCATCCGGGCGTTCACCTGTCCATCATGGGCCAGGGCCAGCAGGATGTCGGCGGCGACCTCAATCTGGCCCAGGCGGCCCAGCGCGTTCGCCACCCTGACATGCACCTCGGCGTGTTCGTCACGGGCCAGGGCCAGCAGGATGTTGGCGGCGACCCCAGTCTGACCCAGGCAGCCCAGCTTCTCCGCCGCCCTGATACGCACCCTTTCGTGCCTCTGTTCGTCGCGGGTCAGGGTCAGCAGGGTGTCGTATATTTGCTCCTGAAAAGCATCCGTGGGGCAGGCTCCCTGGGCCAAGGCCTCTACGACTAGATATAGGTGACCGGGAAGCGGCCAGCCGGACTCTTGGGGCTCCTGCATGATGCATCCCAGGAAGTCGGTGGCTTCTTTCTCTCTCAGCAGACTACCCAGGAGCAAGACGGTCTCCTGCCAGTTGTCTTCGTAGAGGTGGGGACGCAGCCAGATCCAGGTCGCTTCAGGGTTCTCCTCCCACTGTTTCCGCAACCGCCAGGCCACGAAGTACTCCTGGAAGGTCAGGTGGCGGAAGGCCAGCAGGTGGCGTAGCTCCCTGGCCTCGCGCCCGTAGGCAATAAGCAAGCCCACTTTAGCCCGCAAGTCCATGAGCAGCGCAGACCCATCTTCCGCGCCAGGAACTTCTTGCTCCAGCGATTCGATCAGTCCTCCTTCGCGGTGGACGCCTTTGACCTGCATGGCCCAGGCCACGGCCTCCAGCGCCTCCTGAATCCGTCTGGGTGGCAGGTTCAGGCCGCGATACTCCCTGGCGCGGGGGATGAGCACGTCCTCGACGTACCGGCGATAGAGCGCGGCGCGGCTGCGGGCGACCTCACCAGTTCTGACGTAGACCGAGACGGCCAACCGCAGGAGCAGGGGGTTGGTGAGCGCATCCTTCAGGCTGCGTTGCTCTTTGAGCTTCTCCCACAGTTCATCGGCCTGATCCTCTCTCTGTGGGTTGAGCGCCCGCAGCCACCCGGCGATGTAGTGGCGAGCCGTATCTTCGTCGTCGAGGGGACGCAAGGTGTAAGGCTTGAAGTCTTCCTCGTCCAGCCCCGGCCCCTCGCGATAGGCGGCGATGCGCGAGGTGACGACGATGCGCTGTCCCCTTCCCTGCGAGTCACGGGCGAAATTCTGGACGAGTCTTATCACCTCGGCGCGGTTCTGGACAGGGACTTCATCCAGACCGTCTAGCAGGATGGCCAGCCGCTCACCCTTCAGCCAACTTTCGGTCTGGGTTTCGGGGACGTTGTACTTCTTACGCAGGTGATCAACTACGAAGTCGCCCAGCCAGCTTTCGCCCTGATAGTCGCGCAGTTCGATGCGTAGCGGCAGGCGCAGCTCGTCGAGCAGACCCAGGTCGTCCAGGTTGGGCTTGTGGTCATGGTTTTCTGTGGGGCGGAGATCGTTGGCGAAGCACAGAGCGACGTACTGCAACAGCGTGGTCTTGCCTGCCCCCGATTCGCCCAGGATGAGCAGGTGTTGGTGCTGGCGCAGCACTTCCGGCAGAGAGGAGGGCGGCTCTTCACGGGCGAGAGTGGCCTCCACCTCCTTCTCCTGTGGAGATGGCTGACCAGGGGGCAGGTCCGTTTTCTGCTGGCGGCGGGGCGTGGGCTGAGCCTGGAGCATGACGTACACCTCGGTAAGAGGCATTTCTGGCTCGCCTTCGGTCTCCAGGTAGCGGCATTCGTGGTAGACTTTGTCCACATACTCCCGCAGGGCCGGCACCAGGCGATCAGGCTGGCCTTCGAGTGACTTCAGCTCTGCTTCAAGCCGCGCAATTTCTCTTTTCTCGTCCTCGATCTCGTTCAGTACAGAGATAGGCACGTCAATGCCATACTTGGCTTTTTTCTCTTGCAGGAGATAGAGGTTGCGCCTGTGTTGGGCCAGCTTTTCTGTTAATCCATCCTTCTCGGTGAGTGGCATAGGCTTGCCCTGCTCAAAGTCTTCTGCATTTCCGTTCATCTAAGCCTAAGAAGTTCCCTTTAACCACGTCCTGGCGTCCTTGCCCACAGCAGGCCAGGCGTGAGTCTCCCAGCGCGCCAGTTCCAGGACGAGTCCCTTTTCCCTGGCGGTGTCGAGGTTGAGATCTTCAATTGCATCTTTCAGTCGCTCCCCTCTTCTTCTTTAGGCAGGGCCAGCACGCGAAATCCGAGGTTGTTGTAGAAATAATCAGGTACGTAGCCGCCGCGAGAAGCACAGCGGGCGAACCTTTCATAGTTATCCCACGACCCGCCCCGCAAAACACGCGCGCCATCTGCCTCTGGAGCCTCGCGGCCATCGTCTGGGTCATAAGGGTAGCCTCTGTAAAGGCTGCTCGTCCACTCCCACACGTTGCCGGCCATGTCGGCCACGCCGTAGGGGCCGTCGCCTTGTGGAGAGTATTTTCCTACGGATGTGGTGTTCCTGATGCCTGACTCATAAACATTGCATTTCGCTTTGTCGAACTCGTTTCCCCAGGGATATATCCTGCCGTCCGTGCCCCGCGCTGCCTTCTCCCATTCGGCCTCAGTGGGCAGCCGCCCCCCGGCCCACTCGCTGTAGGCTTTGGCCTGGTGCCAATCCACGTAGACCACCGGGTGGTCGGAGTAGGCGGGGTCATCGTAGTACTTCATATCATGCGGCGGAGTACAGGCCCCGGCCTCCACACACTTTTGATACTGAGCGTTGGTTACCTCGGTTTTGTATATCCAGAAGGCGCTCAGGTAGATCTTGTGTCGCGGCTTCTCGCCATCATCGGCCATCGAGTCGTCATCACTGCTGCCCATTATGAACTCTCCGGCGGGAACGGACACCATCTCCGCGCCGTCTACCGGATTGATTTTGGTTGAGCCAACGCCGGGGGCGCTCTGCACCACGATCACCACCGTGACCTCCTGGCCGAAAAGCTGGTCAGAGGGGGACTGCATTTGCCACACGCCTTTGTAGGCGCCATCCGTCCGCGGCGTCTGCATCGTGACCCCGACGTCGGCTGTCTCACCCGGAGCGGTAGCCGGCACAGGCTGAGAGGCTGGCGCGCCCATCTGGTCGCCGGAGACAAAAACCAGCTTATAGCCCTCGTCCCAGGGGCAGGAACCAGTGTTCTTCAGCCGCCACGCCTTCTCGAACTCCTCGCCCGGCTCGAAGACGGTATTGTCGGGCACGGTCACGTCCTCCACGAACGCGGAGTTGGGAACGCAGGTGGACGTTGGCGTCTCGGTTGGGGTGGCAGTGAGAGGAATAGGAGTATCAGTCGGCGGTATAGGCGTGTCCGTCGGCGGGGCTTTGGAAGTGGCGATTATCGGCGTGCTGGTCGGCCCCGCTGTCACTCCGGCCAGGACGAACAGCGGGAAGGCAGTATACTCGGTCGAAGTTTCAGTCGTGGGGTGCTGAGCGCCGCCAGTCAGCTCCTTCACCTGGGTCGTCACGTAGGTATCCAGTTCTACCGTGTAGATGATGCCATCCCCATTGTAGTCGGCCCCGCCCGTCAGACCGTCCAGGATAGCTTTGGTGAAAGCGCCATGCCCCCAGGCCGGGTCTTCTCGTGAGAACTCCTCGCCGGTGCTGGAGGCCATAACCATCGCTCCCCGACCAGCCGTGGCGAAGTCCTGGATGGCTTCCAGGTTGAGAGCTGCCCTTTTCGTCCCCTCGCCAGTCACTCCCCCGGCGTGGCAGGTGTCCATCAGGAGCACCGTCTTCCCCGGCAGGGCTTTCAGCCGGCGTTCGAACTCGAACCACAGGATGGCGGTGGCGGTTACGTTTTCCGGGGCACCATCGTAGGGCAGGAAGTAATAGTCTCCCAGCACCTCGTGGCAGACGCCGTGCCCGGAGACGAAGATGACGGCCAGGTCGCGCTGCGTGACCTCACTCAACATCCAGTCCAGGCTGTTCAAGATATTGCTCCGGCTGGCTTCCTCGTTCAACAGCAGGCGCGCCTCGACCTTCCCAAACATAGAGCCTTCTTGGGTGTAGAAAGCCTCTACGATACCCTGGGCGTCTAAGTCCGCGTACGAGAGGTTGAGTTCGTCCCGCTCGTAGTCGGAGACGCCGATAGCCAGGACGTAGAGGCTGGGTATCTGCACAGGCAAAGGAGTGTAGGTCACGGTGACAGCCTGCCCTGCACTTCCCAGGCCGTTAGTGGCAATGACGGCCACCTGATTTTCCCCTTCCTCCAACTGAATGTTCTCAATGTAGATTTCACTTGGCAGGACGGGGTCTACACCCTTGTCCTTCCACAACACCGCAAACCCATTGACCCGCACCTCCAGGTGCTCCAGGGGATGCCCTTCCGGCGACTCAACTGCGGCCCGCAGAGTGATCGTCGGCGCCTGGACTGTTATCCCATCTATCGGCTCATAGATAGTGATCGTCGGCCCCTGGGCGGCGACGTAAAGGCTTGTCACCAGCACCAGCAAGATGACACACACTATGACGAGCAAGACCTTGCGTTTCATTCGCTCTCCTCCATCGGAAGGCTCTCCACGAACCTCAGCTCAGATGGGTGAAGGTTATCTTCTCGTGAAAGAAGCGGTCTTCTCTCAATTCCAGCAGCTTCAGCACCGGGTCAACGCCTTTGCCGCCCGGCAGTGGCTTCGGTTGCAGATGAGGCTCTACGTCCTCCTCGTAAGAGAATGGTCGAGTCGAGGCTACAGCGAAAAACTGTTCCTGACCCTCGCTCTGGTCGAGCCTAAACTCGATGGTCTGGTAGCCTGCGCCGGCCTTGACCTGCCCGGCCTGGCGGCTGGTGTAGTCCGGCCAGAGCGGGGTGAACTTCCCGGCGGTGTCCAGGCTGAACAGGTAAGCGTAACCATCGGCTTTCGGGGTGAAGTGAAAGCGGAGCGTTTCTCCAGACCTGTACTTCCCTCCCTCGACGCCCTGGACGAACTCATCGGCGTCGCCTGCCTTGACCTCAAACCAGAAGGCAAGTTCAACAGGCTCTCCAGCGGGAGTCCTGAACAGGTAAGAACCTGCGCCTGGTATCAACCACGCTGCCAGGGCGATCAGCAAGCCTATCGCGCCAGCTATGGCCCCTACCTGCTCCCAGTTTGTCCCGCGCCTGGCAGGCTCCTCCTGGGATGAAGCAGGTTGTTCCCTCTGTACCAATTCAACGACTGATGGCTCAATAGCCTCGGCTTCGGCTGGCTTCTCCTGTGTTTCGGCGGGCTTCTCTACCTCTACTTTCTCGCCAGTCACCACGTCGCCGCCCACAGCCGCAGCCCCATCGCCGGAAGCGACAACCTGTGGCCTGTCAGACGAGACGGGGGCGGCTTGCTCCACAGTAACCTCCCCTGACCCTTCTCCCAAAAGGGCTGCCAGCCTCTCTTCTGCCTGCTGTAACCCTTCCTGCTCGATCTCCAATTCTCTGAGCAGGTGAGTGGGTTCTGCCAGCGGGCCATGTAAAGCCAGCTTCTCTTCCAGGTCACGGATATTCGCCTGATGAATAGCCCGCAGCCTCTTCAGGTGCTCGAGTTCCTGCTCTCTGTTCGACATAGCCCCCTCCCGGACTGTTCACGAAGCGCCAAAACGACGAAGAGCCTGCGCCGAATTTGCGATGGGCAGGCTCCTGTGGTATAATGTCTCTAGAAAGCCGGGTTCTCCATCGCATCCCGGTCACATAATTATGCTAAGCCTCGATTGGTTTGTGGGCCACGCGAGGCTTTCTCTTTGTATACCTATTATATCATCTCTCGTCCTGGGTGGCAACCTCTAACAACGGGCACTTTTTTGAGCGTTTATCGTCTTCGCCAGAGGGCTTGCCTGGCGTCCGAGCTGGCGGCTGTGGGGGCCGGGGCGAAGGCGGGGGCTGTGGAGACCGGGGCCGGGGCCAAGACGCTGGTGGTGGTAGAAAGGCCGATGTGAGATGTGAGGTGGCTACAGTTGTGGCAGAAATGGCCCTGTACAGCAGGAGATCGTCAGTGTTTTTGACTACAATTGTGACATTTGCGCTTTTTGGGCAGATGGGGTACAATCTATTTAATAGCTTCTTGCATTAACATCGTATCCCCAAGCAAGGGCCGCCAACAGAGGCGGTCTTTGCCTTTCCAGGCCAGGTGAAGTACACCCCACCTGGGCAGGCGGTCCTCCTGAGCAGACTACCCACCTGAGGTATGGTGGGCGGTCTGCTTTTTGTGGGAACTGGCGGCCAGCGGGCTACCAGAACCCACCTTCTCAAATTTTTAACCAAACCTTAACCTGATCTTTACCTGATAATAACCTTTTTGTGGTATAATATTAAGAGCCCGATTTCAACCCTTAACCGCAGACATGTTCTTTGACCAAATACAGATATAGTTTAGGTGGCCCCATCTGGTTCGGAACATGGTTGAAGTTTCTTGGATTGGCAAAAGCTTTTATCTCAGAGTAAAGTTTCATACCATACAATGAGGGTCGGACAAGGTTTAGCTGGTTACGATCTGGTTACGAGGTGGTTACGAAAAAGCGTAACCGCTGTCCGACCCTCTAAGTGAGACCCTAATTTTGCGCAAAAATCAAGGGTTTCAATTCCGTGAAAACTTTCACAATCTAGAATCTGTGGTACGCTCTCCCTGGAATCAACTAACCAGGGAGGGCAGCAATGACACCACGATTTACCCTG